>JAUNJS010000353.1:0-3471 GCA_030533125.1 Eubacteriales bacterium
TTTCAGGAAGGAGAGAAAAAGACAGCAGAAAAGGACGGTTCTCCGCCTCTCTTTTCAGATTAAAATGAAAATCATTGCGATCTGAGAAAAGAGGCAGAGAAACGTCCCCTTGTATGCTGCTTACAGGCGGGCGCGGAGGCGGGAGTCCGGGATTCCCGTCTGCAGGCGGTATTTCGCAACCGTTCTGCGGGAGATATGCATGCCTTCATCCTTGAGAAGCTTCGCGATCCGGTCGTCGCTCAGGGGACGGGCCGGGTCTTCCCCGCGCACAAGCTCTCCGATCCGCCGGCGGACATGATCGGCGGAAACATCCGTCTTTTCCGAGGCGGCATTGGAAAACAGGTCGCGCATGAGAATGGGCCGCCGGTACTGGAGATATTTGTTCTTGACCGCCCGGCTGACCGTGGAGGTGCTGATTCCCAGTTTTTGCGCCACAGAATCCATCGTCATGGGGACAAGGTTTCCGCCGCGCAGGAAATAGTTATTCTGGTAATCCAGGATCGCCTCCGTGATCCGGATGAGAGTGGAACGCCGCCGCTCGATGGAAGCCACGATGAGCCTCGCGCGGTCCAGCCTTGCGCGGAAATATTCCCGCAGTTCCGGGTCTGAGGCGGTCTGCATCATGTGGATATAATAGTCGTTGTATTTGTATTCGCCCATCCAGCCGTCGTTGAGGGTGACTCTCCAGGTATTATCCTCCCTTGTGATCAGGATGTCCGGAACCACGTATTCGATGTTGTCGGACTCCGTGTTCATGATCGGGCGCGGGTTCAGCTCGCCGATCTTCCGGATGCAGGCGCGGCACTTTGCGGTTGAAATACCCAATGCCCGCGTAATGACGCTCAGGTTCCCCCGCATCAGGTCCGGAAGATAATCGGAAACGATCCGGATCAGGATTTCGTCCTTCTCCTTTCGCGCGCGGAGCTGTCTGAGCAGGCATTCCGAGAGATCCCGGGAAAAGATTCCGGCGGGCTCCAGTTCCCGCAGGTCAGCAAGGCATTTCTGAACCATTTCCACGGGACAGCCGAAAGAAGACGAGATCTCTTCCTCCGAATACGTAAAAAACCCTTTTTCATCCAGACAGGCGATCAGATAGTCGATCAGTTTCCACTCCTCTTCAGAATAGCCGCAGGCGGAGAGCTGTCCTTTGAGCTGGCTCTCCAAAGAGGAGGGTTCCCTGGCGCGGATATCCCCGCGCCTGTCGGAATCCTCCTCCTCATATTTTATATAATGATCCTTATAGGAACTGGCATATTCGTAGTGCCCGTCGAGAGAATCGTGGATCTCAGACTGTCTGCTCTGATCACATTCCAGCATCGGATTCTGCATATATTCCTCGGACAGAAATGATTCCAGCTCCTGATTCGTAAAGGCCAGAATCTGCAGGGACTGCCTCTGGTCCAGGGAGAGGATCTGCTGCTGATTCTGGGAAATATTCTGTTCCAACATCGCTCTAAACACCTTTTCGGTATAAATGTATGACAGTATTTTAGCATAATCATAAGGATTTTTCCACAGGCACATCAGGGATGCGGGACTTACGTGTGCTTGTAATCCAGTACAGCGGGTGCTTGTAATTCAGTACAGAGGGGGACGGCGGATCTGTTTTTTTGATCCCATTTTGATCCCGTTGAGATCTCATTGAGATCCTGTTTGTATTCTTTTTGTTTTTTGTCTGCATATCTGCTATAATCCTACAGGCAGCTGTTGTTCATGGTTCCTGGCTGCCGGGAACAGCAGTGCTGTACGTCTGCCGGCCGGCAGCGTGAGATCAGATAAAGGGAGGAAGATTCATTATGAACGAACAAAGAGAAAGACTTGGAAGCAGGCTGAGTTTTATTTTTCTCAGCGCGGGCTGCGCGATCGGATGCGGGAATGTCTGGAAATTCCCCTGGATGACCGGTCAATACGGGGGCGGAGGATTTGTGCTGGTCTATGTGCTCTGCCTTCTTCTGCTGGGCCTGCCGTCGATGACCATGGAATTCGCGATCGGCAGGGCCGCGCAGGCCAGCCCGATCCGGATGTATCAGAAACTGGAAAAGCCGGGACAGAAGTGGCACATCCACGGCTGGTTCGCCCTTCTGGGCAATGTGGCCCTGATGGCGTTCTATACGGTCGTCACCGGATGGATGATCTATTATTTCCTGATGTTTCTGATTGGAAAGTCCGCGGACCTGAGCTTTGTCTCCATGATCACCAACCCCGGTGTTAATGTGGTCTACTTGTTTATCGCTGTAGCGGTTGGATTCCTGATCCTGAGCTTCAACCTGCAGGGAGGCCTGGAGCGCGTGACAAAATACATGATGAGCGCGCTGCTGATCCTGATGCTCGTCCTCGCAATCCACAGCGTGCTGCTGCCGGGCGCGGCAGAGGGCGTCGCTTTCTACCTCATCCCCGACTTTTCGAAGATCAACGGTTCCGTGATCGTCGGCGCCATGAACCAGGCGTTCTTTACCCTGAGCATCGGCATTGGCTCCATGGCGATCTTCGGCAGCTATATCGGCAAGGAACGCGCTCTGATGGGAGAGTCTGTCAATGTCATCCTGCTGGATACCTTTGTCGCCATCACCGCGGGACTGATCATTTTCCCGGCCTGTTTTACCTATGGCACAGAAGTCGACGCGGGGCCTTCCCTGCTGTTCAACACCATGGCCACCGTCTTTAATAACATGGCCGGCGGCCGCATCTGGGGAACGCTGTTTTTCCTGTTCATGGTTTTTGCCGCCTTCTCCACGGAGCTTGCCGTCTTTGAGAACATTCTGGCTATGGTTCGTGAAGCCACCGGCTGGAGCCGCCCGAAAGGGAGTATTTTCTGCGGCACTGTCATTTTCCTGCTGTCATTGACGACTGCGCTGGGTTACAGCGTCCTCCACTTCCAGCCCTTCGCGGAGGGTTCCGCCTGGCTGGATTTCTGGGATTTCATCGTCAGCACAAACCTGCTTCCGGTCGGCGCGTTCATCTTCGCCCTTTTCTGCTGCACTCCGTTCGGCTGGGGCTGGGAAGCGTTCAAGAAGGAAGCGAATACCGGCGAGGGCATGAAGATCCAGGACTGGATGAAGCCGGTTTTCCAGATTTTTGTGCCGGTGTGCGTCATTGTGCTCTATGTCTACGGGCTTGCGACGTTCAGCTGGAAATAATAAGAATAATCCGTGCAAAAACGTTCAGATCAATAGACAGAGCAACAAACAGGACAAAAAGCATATAAAAACATGTTCAGAAGCTCCTTATAAATGTTCGGAAGAACCTCATATATTTATGTTCTGAAGAACTTTATAAATCGATGGGAAAGGGGCCCTGGTTTCGTACTTTCAAATTTTCAACCTTTCATCCTTTCAACTGCCCGTTTCCCAAAACTATCCGCCGGATGAACCGATGAGGAAGGGACCGGCACAGTCCAGAAAATGAACTGTGCCGGTCCCTTGATTTTATGTAACATATACAGTTCCCCCTCCATTTTGTGTAAGGCATACG
>JAUNJS010000353.1:3494-3759 GCA_030533125.1 Eubacteriales bacterium
AAAGCGGATTTATGAAAAGCAGTTATGTAAAGCGGACTTGACAAAGCATGCCTTCGGTGATAGCATATTAATGTAAAGCAAACTTTACTTCTGCGCGGTAGTCCTGATCTGCATAAGGCGGAAAAGCACTCGCGATATCCTGCCATTTTGCGCAGGAAACTGTCATGGCAGCGTGACTGCTGCCACCGGGGAGTAAAAGCACTTCAGACAGATTGCTCCGTGCGGCTTAGGCCGCACTCCCGCAATCCTGCCACATGTATTCGCA
>JAUNJS010000066.1:0-9331 GCA_030533125.1 Eubacteriales bacterium
GGCGCCTTTATCTACGCCGCCTTCTCCCGACGCGTCCACGGTTTTCGCTTTTTCGTCGACGACCCCGTCGCTTTCACTGTCCACATCCGCGTTTTCCACAGCTTCCCTGACTGCGTCAAGCGGGGCGTTGATGTCGGAGACGGCCTCTTTTGCCGCCTCGACCGAGGAGGAGGCGCTCTCCAGTTTTTTCTTCGCGTCTTCGCCCGCCCCGGATACGTTCTTTTTGGCCTCCTGCGCGGAGGATCTGGCTTCCTTCGTGTCCCCGTCGGTTTTTCCTGCTTCCTCCTTGACGGAATCCGCGAGTTCCATCACCTCTCCGGCCTTCCCGGCCGCGTCGGAAATCACGGATTTCGCCTTCCCGGCATCCTCCATAAAGGTTTTCGCGCTCGCGGCAGCCCCGTTCGCGTGCACCCGCACCGTTTCCGCGCTGCCCGCCATGTCATCGGCTGCCTTTTCCACATCGCCGATATAGTTCATCAGGCTGTCGAGCTGTTCTTCATAACCCCCGATCCCTTTCGAAACGCTGTCCGCTCCGTCGACGAGGCTTCCCGCGCCTTCCTCGAGCGTATCGATCTCTCCGAGAAGCTGATTGACACCGCTCACGTACGCCGGAAGGCTTTCCTTCGAAAACTGCGCGACGCCGTTCTTCAGTTTCTCTACATCGCTCTTTTTGCTGTCCAGGGCATCGCTTACGGAAGCCACGGCGCCGGTGTAGGACGTCAGGCCTCCGGCGGCCGTATCCAGGCCGTCTTTCAGGTTCCCGGCTCCCTCTTCCAGTGACTCCATCCCGGAGACGAGATCCGAAGCGCCGTCGTTCAGGCTGTCATTATTTTTGTTGAGGGTCTCCGCGCCGCTCGAGAGGGTCTTCGCGCCGCTCGCCAGCTTCTTCGCGCCGTCCCTGAGATCCTTCACCCCTTTCCGGATTGTGGGGTTGTTTTTGACAAGATCGCCGGCGCCTTTCGCGAGGGCCTGCGCGCCGTCGTCCGCGGCGGCGACGCCGTCGGTATAGGTCTTCAGGCCGGCCGCGAACTCGCTCGCGCCTTTCGACAGGGCTTTCGCCCCGTCATCCAGCTGCTTTGCCCCGTCTCCCAGATCCTTCATTCCGTCTTCGATGTCGTCGTTGTTGTCCGTGAGCGTCTTCGCGCCGTCCGCCAGGGCCTGTGCCCCTTCATCCACCTTGTCGACGCCGTCGGTGTATTCTTCGATTCCGTCCGCGAGCTCCTTCACGCCGTCGTACAGCTCGTCCGTGCCGTCTTTTGCCTCCTGGACGCCGTCCACCAGCTCCTGCGTGCCGTCCGCGAGGTCGTTGCCGCCGTCTTCGAGATCCGCGACCGCGTCGTCCATGTCGGAAAACGCATCCCTGTGATCCTCGTCAAAATCCGCCTCGTCCTCCTCGTCCATCTCAAAGAGATTGGAGAAGACCATGGTCAGGCAGGTGCTCATTTTGAAATTCGTCGCGTCCATGGTAATCTCGATGCTGTCGGGAATCTCCAGTTCATCGATCCGGTTCTTCATGTCCTCGCGGTCAAGCCGGTCGCTCTCCTTCTCCTCGTCGGTCTTATCGTCGTCGAGATTCATCTCCCCGGCCTTGTCCAGGATCTCTTTTGACTCGTTCCGCACAGTTTTGAGACTGTCTTCGAGACCGGGAAACGCCATGCCGATGACCATCGTGTTCTTTCCCTCGGAGACAACCGAGCCGTTGTCCACGTCGACGTTCGATGCCGTGTCGTTGGAAAAGGCCATGCCGGTCACCACGGCAAAGGGCACAAAGACATTTCCGTATTTGACATTGTTGGTGTAGTCGATGCGGATCTTCACTTTGCCGCTCCTGCCGGCCAGATCCGCGGCGGAAATCTCCTTCCCGTCCAGGTAATAGGTAATCCTCTCCGAGACGGGAGGCTGCCGCGTGGTCGTACCCTGATAGTAGATATCATTGCCGTCTGCGTCCCAGACAATCTTGTCGCCCTTCCGCTCGAAAGTCTCGTCGCCCTTGACGTTCTCGATCTGCTGCAGGTCGGACTGATCCTCCAGCTTCGTCTTTTTCTCCGGGTTTTTGAGCCAGTTCGAGACGGTGATGTCCCGCTGGGTCCCGTAGGCATCGGTGAAAATATAGACCGTCTCCTCCTTGGAGGCCTCCGGGGAGACCTGCCCGACCGCATCCGTCATCGCCTGTTCGAGCGAGGTGCTGTCCGCTCCCTCCTCCGCGTCCTCCTTCTCCGGCATGGTCTGTGCCCCTGCACGGTACACCTGCCGCAGCGCGCCGTCCCGGGACGCCGCCAGGGCAGTCACCGCAGTCATGTTGGATGTCACCGCAAGCGCGGCTGTCAGTATCAGAGCAAGCAGCTGTTTTTGTTTTCTCTTCATCATTTTTTATCAACCTCATGATCGTTTCGCCCGCGCCCCTGCGCCGGTGTTTTTTGGAACATGGCAATCCTTAATATAAAAAAAAGGATCGGATAAGAAAATATCCAATCCAAAATCCGTGTTGCAAGTCAATATACAAATCTGCGGATTTGTATATGTACTCTCCCCGGTCTGTTTATTTGAGTTCCTCCAGCATTTCCCACATGGATCGCGTCCCGATATAGGAATAAATCGTCGCCATTTCCTCCGCGGGAATGGCCATCCCGGTCCGGATCCACTCGAGGACGATATAGCTCATGGAATTGGCGTAGTACTTCGCCAGGTTCTCGGGATTCATCCAGGGATGTTCCGGATGTCCGGTTCCGGCCCTGTGCTCACAGAACAGATCGAGCAGCAGTTCGTACGCGCAGGTGTTGACGATCTCGGAGAACGAATTCTGCCCTTCGATTTTCAGGGCGTGCATATAGAAATCCCTGTCCCGCAGGAAATTGTTGAAAATCAGGATCAGCGTCTCCCGGTACATTTTGTTTGAAATCAGAATCCGGACGGGCGCGAGGATTTCCTGGCGGACAATCCAGGCCAGCAGATCATATTTGTCCTGAAAATGGTTATAGAAAGTCACGCGAATGACGCCTGCGCCGTCCGCGATCTGTTTGATCGTTATTTTCTCAAAAGGCATTCTGACCACGAGCTCTTTCATGCTCCGCGCGAGCGCCTTTTCAATGTCTTTCTTATTCTCCAAATAAGCCTCCGGGATCCCCTGTCGTTAGCTATGGCTTACCCATGTATCCTTCATTATTATAAGTGTTTTTTCCATAAATGCACGAACTTTTTCAGCAAATCCTCATGCCGGGGCTCCCCTGCTCCGCCGCCTGCGTTCCCTCTTACATGAACAGCTCCATCAGCCATTCGCGTTTCCAGAGCACTGCCGCGAGGGCCGCCCATTTGATGAAAATCGCAATGACGCCGAACATGATGTTCCCGCGGATCAGGAAGTCTCCCGCTATGCAGGACGCGAGGATCTGCAGCCAGCTTCCGACGGCAGTGCTGACAAAATACTGCTTCTGGGACAGTCCGGTCTTCGCCGCCAGATAGGGAACGATCCCGTTGGGAACGCCGGGAATCATAAACGCTACGATGACAACGAACATGGGCGGCGCCGAACTCAGCAGGTCCAGGACCTTCGTCCCGACTGTCCCGAGGCTGATATTATAGGGGCTTCTCTTCCCCAGGTGCCGCACAAACCAGAACACCGCCATATTCCCGCCGACAAAGCCGCCGTAGCACAGGAGGAACGCTTTCCACCAGTTGTAGAGCACGCCGGCCGCGATGTGGATCGCCAGGCCGGGCATCACAATGCTCGCGACCTGCAGCGCTGAGAGAAGGGCCACGCTGACCATCCCCATGACGGCGTCTTCTCCAGACAGATAGGTTACGATCGCGTCCCCGTCTCCCTCCCGGATCAGCGGCAGAAGGCTCCGGAAGCTTTTTCCGAACGCCAGCCAGATCAGGACAACCGTAAGAAGCAGAACCCCCAGGGCCGGCAGCCTGCGCCGCACCTTCGACCATAGTTTTTTTATGATTCTCATATAATGTTTTCCCTTGCGCGCACGCTTTTACAGAAGCAGGACTGCCAGATACAGGACCGGCTGGTGCAGCAGATAGATAAACAGCGAGTGCCGCCCCATCCAGTCAAGGACCGGGATCCTGAGATGCAGCAGCGGATGAGAAAACAGGTCCGCGTGCTTTTCTCTCAACATGAGGTGCAGGAAAGTTCCCGCGCAGAACAGAAAGATCCACGGAAACAGAGAAAAATAATCTGTGGAGAAAAAACCCGGCATGGGAAACCCCAGCGCCGTCAGGAGTACCCCCGCCGGCCCGCCGGCAGACAGCGCCTGCGGCAGCGGGACGGTGCGCCCGGGCCACAGCCGGAGCGTCCCACGGTTCACCCACCTTGTCATATAAAACAGAATCAGGCAGACGGCGCATGCCGGCGCCGGCGGGATCCTTTTTCCCCTCTGTGCGTTCCAGCGCTCCGTTCGGTGCAGTCCCGCCGCCCCGCAAAGGAGCATCGCCGCCCCCAGAAATGTCAGTATTCCAAAGACAATCCGCTCCTCATACATCGCAAGGATCGTAACTGCACTCACAGCCAGGCCCGCGCAGCTGGTCAGCAGGCCGCGGCGGAAGATCCGGACGGACAGCGGCACACAGAATCCGGACAGGAAAATGAATGTCCTGCAGATGCTCTGCTGCCACAGACGGCCGGCAGTCCCCTCGTACCAGGGGCGCAGCGCAGCCCCCGCCGCTCCGGCTTCCGGGAGATATAAAAGATCCCACATCGCGTGGTAAAGAATCATACTCACCAGCGTCAGCCCGCGGAGTGAATCCAGACCCTGGAGCCTCTCCCGCGCGCCGTTCCGCCTTTCCGGGCTGTGTTTCATCGGCAAAAATCCTCGTTGGCAAATATCCGCATCGCTGATACAATACCTTTTGGACACAATCCGCCACATCTGCACTTCCGGCGCGCCGCCCGCATCCGGGACGCGGGGAACTTCGCGGGCAGCACAAAACCGTGCAACGGCATCATGGATCCGCCTGCGCGATATTGCAGCGCGCAGGCTCCGGTATGGCAGCACAAAACCGTGCAATCGCATCACGGATCCGCCGCGGCTGAAAGCGTCCGGGACTGCCCCGCGATGACGCGCTCCCGCAGCCGCCCCGGCAGTCCGGAAGAAGACTGTGCGTGTGTTTCTGCTTCAGACAGGTCAGGAGGGTACCGGTTTATGGAAAATATGGAAATCGAACGCAAATGGATGGTAAGCGGCTGGCCGCAGGAATCTCTTCATCTGCCCCTTGTCTCGGAGCATTTCATGCGGCAGGGGTATATCAGCACGCGTCCCACGGTCCGGATCCGGGAGGAGGCCGAATCGGGCGGTTCCACTGCCTTCATCCTCTGCTTTAAATCAGCCGCTTCCGCGGACGGGCTCTCCCGCAGGGAGGTCGAGATCCCCGTCCCTGAAGAGCATTTCCGCCGGCTCGAGAATCTGATCGGGATTCCGCTCATCGAAAAAGTGCGCCGGACATACCTGCTTCCCGACGGACTGCATCTCGAAGTCAATCTCGTCGACAGCGGCCTGCCGTCCGAGTTTATGTACGCGGAAATCGAATACGTGTCCGGGGAACAGGCAGAAAACTGGGTCCCCTCCTCCGAAGGCCTCGCGCAGTACCTGGCGGAGGATGTGACAGGAGAGCCGGGCCAGACGATGGGCGCCTTCTGGGAATCCACCCGCCTCTCCTCTATTTCCGGTACCTCGCCATCTCTCTGATCAGGTGCATGTTTTCAAAAGCGACGGGGATTTTCAGTTCCCCGGCGTTTCCTCCCGATGTCTCGTTTGTCACAGCTCCGTGCAGGATATAATACCTGCGCGTCACTTCCACAGTGCGCAGCTGCGTCACGGAATACACGGTGTAGCGCGGCCTGCTCATCGTCATGGAAACCACCTTGTGATAGACCAGTTTCTTTTTATACAGGTCGATCGTGCTGTTCCGGTAGAGCCTCGTCCTTCCGGAAGACAAAAACCAGACCGTCGGAAAAGCGAAGACGGAGGGAATGATATAGACGACCGTCAGGATCCCGATCAGTTTCAGGACAGCGCCGGGCACCGATTCCATATTCAGCAGTCCTGTATTGATCAGAGCGATCAGCACCGCGGCGAGAAGCAGACCCGGCAGCGTTACATTCATGATCTTTCTGAATACCCAGCCGTTCCCTGTGTCAAAAACTCCTTCGTCAAAAGTCAAAGTCCGCATTCACAGCCCTCCTCTTCTCCATACTGCTTTTTCCCTATTATCTATAAATGCCCGCTCTTTTTTAAGAATTTCTCCAGACACTTTTTCCTTCACTGGTGCCTTCGCACTGAAAAAGCTGTAATCCGTAACGCCGGGCATTTGTGAGTCTTATGTTAAAACTATATTAATTTTATACATTTCACTCTCCTTTTCAATTGTTTTATTTCCGTTTCGGTAAAATATTTGTTAAGATATCTGTAATTTATTGTAAAAGCTCCGGCGATGCGGCCGGACACCGCGCAAGCTCGCTTGCAGCGGGGGCCGGACATTTCGCCGGGCCACATGTATGAGCAAAAAAGGTACGCGCCGCGAAGCAAGCGGGCCGGTTTGCGAATACAGGTGGCAGGATCGCGGGAATTCGTCGTAAGACGAATGGAGCGATCCGAAGAGCTTTTATCCGTTTGGTGGTGCCGGGAACCCCCGGCATGGCAGTTTACTGTAATTCATTTTTCCCGAATGTTAAGACATGTTAATGCAGGCCTGCGGATGCAGACCTGCGGGTCTTGAACCTGTCAACAAAAGGAGTATTCTTATGGAAAGTCTGCTGCTGCACCTGCGGGACTTCAACTTCAACTCTGTCGTACTCAGGCTTCTGCTGGCCTTTTTGTCCGGTACAGTAATCGGGTACGGGCGCGCGCGTAAGCGGCGCTCAGCCGGACTGCGGACTTTTATTCTGACCAGCATCGGCGCCGCGCTTACGGTTCTTCTGGCGACATATGAGTATGAGATGCTCTGCGGGCCCTGGGCCTCCGTGGTGGAGGAGGTCGGGCTGAAATTTGACGGATCGCGGTATTCGGCCCAGGTCATCAGCGGCGTCGGTTTTCTGTCCGCAGGTACGATCATTTCGATCGGACATCAGCAGGTCTCCGGTCTTTCCACGGCATCAGGCCTGTTTGCTTCCGTCTGTATGGGCATGGCTGCCGGTGCCGGATTTTACGAATGCGTCATCGTCGTCCTGATCATCCTCGTCCTGGTGCTGGACGTCATGTGGCCGCTGGAGCCGGCTTTCAAGCGCCGCCTCCGGAACATCACGATTTTTGTCGAGTTTAATTCGCTGGAGGATCTCAACGATATTTCCGACGTCGTAAGATCGCGGGGCGCGCATATCTACGATATTGAGATCGAGCGTTCCAAACGGGAAAAAGACAAATATCCCTGCGCCATTCTGATTCTGAAAATGAGCCGGGAAAAGCCTTCCCACTCAGGAATGCTGTCCTCCATCGCGGAGCTCGACTGCGTGCGGGTCATCCATGAACTGATCTCCTGACGGCGGTTTCAAATAATCCGCCCGCGACAAACAATTACAAGGAGGAATGAAGTGCTTCCCATTTTTGACAGTATTCGAGATATCAATTTCCTGAGTATTCTGATCCGTATGCTCATCGCGACATCCTGCGGCGCGATCATCGGGATCGAGCGTTCCATCAAAAACCGCTCCGCCGGTTTCCGCACGCACATCCTTGTCTGCATCGGCGCCGCGACAGCTTCTCTGACCGGCCATTATCTGTACCTGGTCGCGCACCTGCCCACGGACATGACAAGAATCGGCGCGCAGGTCATCACCGGCCTGGGCTTTATCGGCGCCGGAACGATTATCGTGACCCGCAAGCAGACAGTCAAGGGACTGACGACAGCAGCCGGTCTGTGGGCGACGGGTATCATCGGCCTCGCCGTCGGCTCCGGTTTTTATGAAGGAGCGATTGTCGGCACTATTCTGGTGCTGATCGCGGAGTGCTTTTTTGCCAATGTCGGCCAGCGGATCCGCTATACGCCGGAGTTCCGCGCGATAATCAGTTATCAGTCCAAGCAGTCCCTCGACCATGCCCTGCGCTTTCTCAAGGACCGCGGCATGGCGATCACGGCGCTGCAGGTTTCCAGCGAAAACGACGACGGCGTCTATGTCTACAGCGCCCTTGTCCGTCTCCGGCCGTCCTCCAATCTCAACCCCGAACTGATCATGGAACGTGTCAGTGATATCTCAGGGATCCTGGCCGCGCATGTACTTTCCGCCGAAAAAAAACAAAGAGGCTGACAAAGACCGCCCGGATAATTTTTCTTCTTCCGGGCCTTTCCTTTTCCGCCGGAAAACCGAATGGGTAGACAAAGGCCGTCCGGATTATTTCTCTTCTTCCGGGGCCTTCCCTCTCCCCCGAAAATCAAAGGAGCTGAATATAATATATGGAATACATTGATCTTCATTTGCACAGCTGTTTTTCGGATGGCACGGATTCCCCGGATCTTCTCGTCCGGAAGGCAAAAAGCGCCGGGATCGGCATGATCGCCCTGACAGACCACAACACCCTCGCCGGGATCGATGATTTCCGCGCAGCCTGCCGGCGATACAGCCAGACAGGGATCGACGGTGTGGAGCTGAGCTGCGCCTGGCCTGAAAAGGATCCCGCCAGCCTGCCTCCGGGCACCGAACCGCCGGAAATCCACGTCCTTGGCTATTTCCCGCCGGATTCCGATTTTTCCATGCCCTGCTTCCAGCCGCTGCACGGGATCATCCGGGACTACCGTCTCCGCAAAATCCGTCACAACGAAGCGATCGTGCGGAAGATGCAGGATGCCGGCATAACCGGCAGGAAGGATAAAGATCTGACAGAGACCGGCGGCGTGCGCGCGGTCACGGTCGAGGGCTTCCGGGCGTTTGCCCGCAGCCTTAGCAGCTCCGGCAACTACAACCGCGTCCACATCGCGCGCTATCTCGAGGATCTCGGAGTCGTCTCTTCCATCAAGGAGGCGATGGATCACTATATCGGGAAAAAATGTCCCTATTACGTGACCCGCGAAACCATCACCGTCCGGGAGGCCATCGAGGCAATCCATGCCGCCGGCGGCACGGCCGTCATCGCCCATCTCGGCGAATACCATCTGGAAGGCGACCGGCTCGAGGCTTTTTTCGCCTACTGCATGGAACACGGCGCCGACGGGTTTGAACTGCTCCACCCCCACAATACACCTCGGACGGCGGGCAGCATCCTCGCTTTCGCGCGGCGCGTCCGCAGAGAGACCGGCCATGTCCTTCTGCTGACAGCCGGCTCGGATTATCATGGAGCGAACAAGGAGAACCGCCAGGCGCTGCCGTGGCTGCCTCCCTACGCGTGGGACTGAGTTG
>JAUNJS010000066.1:9431-11372 GCA_030533125.1 Eubacteriales bacterium
CGCCCAGACGCTCTCTTCATACTGCCTCGTGTACAGCTGGTAGTAATAGCCCTTTTTGCGCATGAGTTCGCTGTGGGTGCCTTTTTCCAGGATTTTTCCGTCCCGGACCGCCAGAATCACATCCGCGCCCGTGACCGTCGAGAGTCTGTGCGCGATGACGAAGGAGGTGCGTCCGCGGATGAGGGCGGAGACGGCCTCCTGAATCGCCCGCTCCGTCACGGTATCCACGGAAGAGGTCGCCTCATCGAGCACCAGGATCCGCGGGTCAGCAAGGATCGCGCGGGCGATGGACAACAGCTGCTTCTCTCCGGTGGAGAGCAGGCTGCCGCCTTCGCCGACGTCGCTGTCCAGCCCCTTCTCCATGCGGTCCACCACGAAATCCGCCGACGCGAGCCGCAGCGCCTCGCGGATCTCTTCCTCTGTCGCGTCCGGTTTTCCGTAGCGCAGATTGTCGCGGACGGTCCCCGAGAACAGATACGGCGTCTGCAGGACATAGCCGATCTTGCTGTGCAGCCAGAGCTGGGACCGCTCGCGGGCGTCCCGCCCGTCGATCAGCACCTGTCCTTTTGTCGGCTCATAGAAGCGGCAGGCGAGATTTACGAGGGTGGATTTGCCCGCGCCCGTCTCTCCGACGATCGCGAGATTCGTCCCCCGCGGCACCTTCAGGTTAAAATGCTCCAGCACCATTTCATTCCCGTCCGGGTACATAAACGACACATCTTTAAATTCCACATCGCCGTAGAGCGGCTCCCAGTTTTCTTTTTTCGCGTGAAACTGATCCCCGTATTTTTCGATGACCTCCGGCGTATCCACGACGTTTGAAGTCTCTTCCAGAAGGGCTGTGAAGCGCTCGATGTTGACCTGAATCGAAATCAGGGCCGACAGCGAGGTGATGATCTGCCGGATCGGTTCCAGCATGCCCACCGCGTAGGACATGAAGACGGACAGCGTCCCGATCCGGAGCAGGCCCTCCATCGTCAGCCTGCCGCCGCGCCACAGAACCAGGGCCAGCGCCATGGACGACAGAAACGTGATCGCGGAGGTCAGAAGCGCGCTGTGGCGCGCCGTCCGCACAGCTGTCCTTCGCATATCTCCGGTCTCCGCCTCAAATCCCCGCTTCATCACATCCTCAATCCGCAGCGTCTTGATGCTGCGGATTCCGGAGATTCCCTCGTTGAAGCTGCCGGTGATCTGTGCGTTGATCTCCCGCACCTGCCGGCTGCCCTCCACGATTTTTTTCTGAAAATACAGGATGATCGCCGCGGCGGCAGGCACCATCACCAGGACATACAGGGCCAGGCGCGCGTTCACCGCCAGCATCACGCCCGCCACGCAGACGATATAAGACACATTCCACACCACGTCCATCATCCGCCAGGCCATCAGCTCCCCGATCCTCTCCGTATCGCTCATCGTCCGGGCGTGGATATAACCCACGCTGTTCTGATTAAAATAGGAAAAGGAGAGCGTCTGCAGATGGGAAAAGGCCGCGTTTCGCAGGTCCCGGTCGATCGCGACCTCCACGTGTCCGCACTCATACAGGCAGTAGTAATTGTCCAGCTCCTGCAGGATCATCAGCAGAATATACAGAAACAGGAAGACCGGCAGCCCCTCCAGGGACCGCTCCGCCACAAAATGATCCAGCGCCCAGCTGTTGAACAGCGGATAGATCGAATCCGCCACACTCGACAGGATTCCCAGAAAAATCATCAGCAGGACTGTCGGCACATACGGGCGCAGAAAGGGCATGATCAGGGGGATGCCGAAAAAGCGCGTCTCCGCGCGCTTCCCCTGTTCTTTATTTCGATGTTCGCTTTTTCCTGTTTTTTCCATAAAAAATACCTGGAAAATATCTGTCCCGGGGCACGGACGCCCTGATTCCGATGGGACATCGCTGCGGCCCGACAGGGGTCCGCGCGGTTTCGCCCGCTTCGTGAAAAC
>JAUNJS010000354.1 GCA_030533125.1 Eubacteriales bacterium
TCAGTGATGACTCTAAATACCGTAAGGATATGTTTAAGAGCAAAAGAAAGAGCGCCCGGGAAATATGGGAGGGTGAACAGATCCCGGGTGTGACCGATATTGTCAGGTTTGCACCGAGTGCATGTAATTCTCAACCGTGGCTTGTAAAGAATGATGGCGAGCTATCGGTTTACAGATACAAGAAGCCCGGCAAAAGAGGAATAATGCCTGCGGATAAGATTTCATTTTACAACCGAATCGATATAGGAATTTTCATCTGCTTTATGGATATTTGCCTTGGGCATAACGGTATTGGATTTGAGAAAACTCTTTATTCAGATGCTGGTGATGATGATAAAGAATTGGTTCTGAATGCAAAGTATAGGCTTTACAGATAAGGGGACGATTTATGGATAATATGACTGCGCTTGTCAGCGCATTCGCAAGAGCGTATCACTATAGAAACAATCACACATGGGTGTTTGCGGATCCTATCGCAGAGAAAATGTTGACGGATGAGGAGTACACTGCAATTTCACAGAATATGAGCCAGGGCATCTCCTTCTTTGCCCCGGAGTTCCGCGGAACCCCGGAAGAAGCACTGAAGTACATTGTTGACCATCAGCTTGCACCGTCTGTTCTGGCCCGGAGCGCCTTTTGCGAACGCGCAATCGACAATGCCGTAAAAATCGGGTGCGAACAAGTAGTGCTGTATGCCTGTGGATATGATACATTTTCTCTGCGAAACCAACATAAGGAGTTGAAAATCTATGAACTGGACAGGTCTGAGATGATTGAAAACAAGCAACACCGCATAAGGCAGACCGGCCTTGAGCCGTCTTGTCAGGTAGAATTCTTAGGGTGCGATCTGTCACTGTCGTCCTGGAGGAAAGAGTTGATTAACAGGGGCTTTGACTGTGGCAAGTCATTCTTCGGAAGCCTGCTCGGCATCTGCTACTACCTTTCAAAAGAGGAGTGGATGCGTCTCATTGGAACAGTCTCTTCGGTTGCGTGTGAAGGCTCGTCCATCTGCTTTGACTATCCGCTTACAGAAGACGGAGCAGAAAGCCAACGTAACCGGATGCTTGCCGCTGCGGCGGGCGAACCGATGAAAGCGAAGTATTCTTATGATGAAATGGAAGCATTGCTTTCGAAGGAAGGATTCCTGATATACGAACACATGAACGCAGCCGAGGCTACGGAAGCTTTCTTCCGGGAGTACAATCAGAAAAATGCGGAGCACATGATGACGGCTCCGGAAGGAGTAGGCTATTGCCTCGCCGTGAAAAAATCACTTACTCACTGAGGAGGAGATCGGACATGAATGAATATATTGCTTATTGCGGATTAAATTGTGAGGCATGCGGAGCGTTCCTCGGCCTCCTGTCAGGGAGCTATCTGGAGAGGCATTATATCCATTACGTAATCCCGAAGGGGGCAGAAAACTTTCCGATCCTGGCTTTCACAGGCTTTCTGATATCGTTTTCCTGGAAGGAATATTTTGCCCCGGCAATCCTCATTGCGGCTTTTGGCGGACACTGGGAAAATCTTTTCTCCCGCTTTATTCTCTGGTTCTTTGTTGTGGCTGTCTGGCCGGTCTTCATACAAAAGTGGGCAGAGGAATGATCCGACACCGAGATTCCGCGACGGGAAAAGTGAAAAACGAAAGCGCCTGTTCCGGAGAAAAGCCGGGACACTTCCCTTTGACAGGGGGCGGAAATCCGGATAGTGTAAAGCTTCATCGGGCACGGTTTCAACTTATGAAAGACAATATGGCCTGAAATGTATATTTATACAGACAACTCCTACCGGATCTATAACTCCGGCAGGGGTTGTTGTGGTAAGGGGAGATAATGGAGGGGGCATGAAAACATTATGTTTATTGACAAAACAGGTACCATAACCCACAATAATCGTTAGATAGCTGGAGTATTTCTTCCTGTCGTAAATGTCTGCGGAAGGAGACGGTTACATGGACAAGATGATTGTGGTCGGGAATGACATCTATGATAAATTCATACGGGATGACGGTTATTATGTGGATAAAACAGAACTGATCTATGAGCTGGTTGAGAAAACCAGGAATGAAGTGACCCTTTTTACCCGTCCACGCCGCTTTGGAAAAACACTCACTATGAGTATGATGGAGAGCTTTTTCGATATTCAGCGGGACAGTATGGCTTTATTTACAGGCAGAAAGATATGGGTAGACCATCCGGACTTCTGTCGGGAGTGGATGAATCAATATCCAGTGCTGTTTCTGACGTTGAAAGATGTGGAAGGCCGGAATTTCGACGTTGCCTATGGAATGTTAAAAACAGTCATAGCTGATCTCTGTAAAAAACTCAATCCTGTAATGGAAACCTGCAGGGACAAGGTTGACAAGGATGACATGGAACTCTTTACAAGATTGAAATCAAAAAAATCCGAGGAAGAGGATGTCAGAAACGCCCTGAAAACCATCATGCGCATGATGAACGCCGTCTATGGAAAACCGGTAATCCTGCTGATCGATGAATATGACGTTCCGCTTTCCAAGGCTGAGGAGTCCAAAAATAAAGAGTACTATGATCAGATGCTTGATGTCATTCGTGGGATTATGAGCATCTCGCTGAAAACAAATGAATATTTGAAGTTTGCGGTAGTGACAGGATGTCTGCGGATTTCCAAAGAGAGCATTTTTACCGGAGTGAACAACTTCGCATGCTATTCTGTAACAAGCAGGAAGTTCAGCCGGTATTTCGGCTTTACGGAGGATGAGGTTGTCAGAATGCTGGATGCATTCGGTCTGTCCGGTAAGATGGACCTGATCAGAAAGTGGTACGACGGGTATATCTTTGGAAACACGGAAGTGTTCTGTCCGTGGGACGTCGTCAGTTACCTGTCTGCCGTCCTTTACGATGAGGATGACGAGCCACAGAATTTCTGGGTGAACACGAGCTCGAACGCGATTCTGGATGATTTTGTGAATCACAGCGGAATTGACGCGTCCGAAAAATTCGAGATCCTTTTGAACGGAGGCACAATCACCGAGGATGTCTGCGAGGAGCTGACCTACGATTGCATCTTCGAGTCGGAAAAAAATCTATGGGGCGTGATGCTGATGACTGGCTATGTGTCCAAGGCGGACAAGTCTGTTTCAAGAGGAAGGGTTAGGCTCCGCATCCCGAATGCCGAGATCACCGGGATTTTCAGGGATGCCGTAGTGGCCAGATTTAAAAGGACGCTGGATGCTGAAGACGTGGATGCCTTTGTGACCGCGATGTGGAACCGGGACGAAGAAACAGCATCCGACATGCTCACAAAAATCTTGTGGAATTCCATCAGCTACTTTGATTACGGAGAGGATTACTACCACGGAATGCTGAACGGCATTTTCACCTCCCGCGGGTTCGCTCCCGATTCCAATGATGAAGCCGGCCTTGGAAGGCTTGATCTTCGGGTAAAAGATCGGGCAAATAGAAGGCTTCTGCTCATGGAATTCAAGCGGTCAAAAAAAGAAGCCGACCTTGAAGCTGACTGTGATGAGGCAATCTCACAAATCATTAATAATGGCTACGAAAGGGCAATGCCGGAAGGATATGAACAGCAAATCGTCTATGGCATTGCATTCTATGCAAAGATGGCAAAAGTGAAATTGATGAAGAGATGTTGAAATACACGGTGCTCACCGGAATCTTATCTGGTGATCCTTACCGACAGCGCGGCGATCAGAGATGTATTGCTGTTCCCGACAATGAAATCATTGAAGGATTAAACCGCATAACTACGCGGGTT
>JAUNJS010000355.1 GCA_030533125.1 Eubacteriales bacterium
GATAAAAAGGAAAAACACCGGAAAAAAAGGAAAAACAGCTGTAAAGAAAATAACGGATAAAAGACCGGGGCTGCTGCGATCGCTGAAAAAGCTTTCGCAGCAGCCCCGGTTTCTTTACATCTGCCTTACAGAAGAGACTCCTTACAGTCCCCTTACAGAGACTCTCCTTGCGGAAACACGCCTGCCTTACAGGGAGACTCCCTGCCGGCCGGCGCGCAGAAATCTGGCGAACGCCCAGGTCACACGGGCAGTGGCCCCCCACAGCACGGGATTTTTTCCGAATTCCGGATAAAACGGAATGAGATTCGTCTGGTCCCTCCAGTGGTACTCCTTTCCGCCCGGCACATATTCGTAGGGAAAATCCTCCGGCAGCTGGCGCTTCATACGGATGCGGTAGATCTCGGGTTCCGTCTCCAGAATCCGGTCCAGCGGGATCGTAAAAACCTTGTCGACTTCATCCGCGGACCAGGTCCCGTTATAGTCATGCAGGACGCCGATAAATGCATACAGGAAGGTTCCTCCGGGCCCGTCATTCCGGTTCAGGGATCCGACGACCTCGATCTGCTCCCTCGAAATAAGGAGTTCCTCCATGGCTTCGCGGACGGCCGTCTCAAGGGGTTCCTCCCCTTCCTCAATCCTTCCGCCGGGAAAACAGATCTCTCCGGGCTGTGTCTTGAGCTTCGAGGCGCGGATTTCGTACAGGACATGGTAAGCGCCGTCCCGGATGAGGACAGGGATCAGCACCGCCGAACTGCCCTTCGGATTCATGCGGCGGGAACACTCCTCCGCTTCGGCGACCCATTCCCGAAGCGCGGAGACAGAGGCACCCCTTTCTGTTTCTTTTGATGTTTCATGCTGCTGTATTTCCATATCCCCTTCCTTTATCCCCTCTCTTTTTATTCCTCCGGCATTTCCTGCGGGTTCTTCTTCCCCTTTTTTTATTCCTCCGGCATCTCCTGCGGGTTCTATTTCCCTCTTTTATTCCTCCGGCATCTCCTGCGGTTTCTCTTCCTGAAGGAAGCCGAAAGGCTCGCTGTCCGCGAGGAAATGCATGAGCTGATACGCGCACATTAGGGCGACACGCTCCTCTTTCAGGATGCGGCGCACTTCCCGGCGGTCCGCGAGGACAATCTGGATCTCCTCTCCCTCCTCGAGGTATTTGCGGCTGGGTTCCCCGGAGGCATAGCCGTAGACCATGCAGCAGGATTCGTCGGTAAGCCCCGCGGTCGTAAAACGGGGCGCCTCAAACATCGGATCCGCATTGACCGGCGTAAACTCCAGTCCTGTCTCCTCGTGCATTTCCCGGACCGCGGAAGACCGGTAATCCTCTCCTTTTTCCACCAGACCTGCCGGGAATTCATAGAGATAACCGCCGAGAGGGATGCGGAACTGCCGGATGAGAACGACGCGGTCCTTCTTTTCCCCGTACAGTGCGTACATGATTACGCCATCGGGATGGTTTTCCCCGCTGACCGCCTTCAGATCCGACTCTGTCTCCGCGCGCGAGGCCACAAAATAACGGAAATTATGTCCGACCTTGTTGATCCCCTTGAACTCGAACATATTCAGAAACTTGTTTTGTGTCTGTCTGATGATTTCCTGAATCACTGCCATTTCGATTTCTCCCCTTGACGATTTTTATGAATTGAATCTGTTGTACATATGTTACACGACAGCGCGTAATCCCGCGGCGTCGCGCGGAAAGCAGTGTCTCTGCCTGCCCCGCGAAAAGATCATCTGAACGCGATTGATGCGCTCGGAGTACACAGTCTGTGGAAGTATCTCTCCCAGCCCCGCGAAAAGATCATCTGAACGGTTTCGCACCGTCCCGAAAGCGCTGCCGCGTTCACGCGCGTTTTCCTGCCTTTTGAAACAAACATTCGAACAATGCCGCGCCGTCTCGAAAGCGCCGCCGCGTTCACGCGCGTTTTCCTGCCTTGCGGAGATTTCGCGTAAACTCCGCTCCGGTTTTCCTGTCTCTACTCTCCGTACACGACGACGGGCATTTTTTCATCGCAGTAGGAAAAGAGTTCTTCGGCGCCCTCCACCGGAAGGTTGATGCATCCATGCGAGCCGTCATAGGTGTAGATGGAGCCTCCGAAAGCCGTCCGCCACCAGGCATCATGGAATCCGCACTCCGCGTAAAACGGCATCCAGTAGCCGACCTTCGTTTCATATTCATACTTGCCGTTGCTCTGCATAACACCGCGCAAAGTGGCATCTTTTTTCATAAACATGATCCCGAACACGCCGGTCGGGGTATTGTGTCCGTCCGAAGTGTTTCCGCTCACGCAGTCGCAGTCCATCTTAAGTTCGCCGTCCACATAGCACCAGATATGCTGGGCGCTGAGGTCAACCTCGATGTAGGAGGTCCCGATCCCGTCGTTTTCGGTTTCTTCGTTATAGGGCGTCAGATAGTAGGAAGGTTTCCTGGTTTCCTTTTTCCCGGCCGGAAGGTCTTCGAGCAGCAGATCATGCTCGACGATCTGGTTCACCATATATCCGTAATCCCCGCCGCTGACCGTAATCGTCCCGCGAAGCGAAGAATGGAACCGGCGGTTCATGCCGAGCGTATTGGCGTTGTCCGCGAGCATCTGGAGGAACTCCCACAGTTTCTCATCCCATACATCGTCATCTTTCTTCAGTTTTCCGTTACTGTCCCTGACCAGCCAGTCCTTCATGACATCCGAATTGAGTTTGATCGTACCTCCGTCAGGCAGTTCGTAGGTAATACTGGCCCCCACACGATCATTGAGATCCTGACAGCGGGAAATAAGCTTCGGGCTGTCCTTTGTCACACGAGCCGGAACGTAAACGCCTGCAGCCGCCTCGGCATCAACCATTTCCTCATAGCGGGCAGCCGCGTCCGTGACCGCCGCGGCCAGCTGGACAGCGTCAATCACGCTGCCCTCTGTGTCGGGTATGATCTCAAACCGGCCGTCTTCCTTATCATTCCCGTTCCGGAACATAATATACGCGTCCCGGGGCTCCTCCATGTTTTCAGTCCGCAATTCGGGAAGGGCCTTCAGGGCGTTCATCACAAGATCCGGATCCGTAGTGCCGTAAAGCGGAACCGTGTACACGGATTCCTCGAAAAAGTACTTCGGCCAGAGATACTTATCCTGTCCCTGCAGAAGCGCGTCTATGCTCCCGTCCGGAGAATATTCGAATCCCAGCTCTTTCGCGCGGAGCATTTCCGTCGCTCCGCCCCGGAACCGGATATTCAGCACATAATTCTCCGCCTCCGCGGAAAACAGCTCCTCCGCCTCCCGGACTGTCAGCCCGCTGAAATCAACATTATTAACCTGTGTCCCCGGCATGAAATGCTCTTCACAATAGCGGCAGCCATATGCGTAAGCCCCGGCGAGGATTGCGAGCAGCGCAAGCACCGCGATCCAGAACGCGACCCGTCTGCTCCCCCCCTCCGCGGGCGGCTCCCCGGATCCGGAATCCGGAGGCCCCTGAATCGCGGAGCCGGAACCGGAACCCTGAATCGCTGGAACCGCGGACGCCTCCTCCGGCGCAGGCTCAGAGGAAGCGGACTCTGCGGACGCAGCCCCTGCCGGCGCAGGCTCCCCGGATGCGGGTTCCGCAGACGCAGATTCTGTCGGCGCAGATTCCACGGACACAGGTTCCACGGAACCTGTGTCCGTGGATACGGGCTCTGCAGTCACAGGCTCATTAGACGAAGGCACTTCGGGCACGGATTCCGCAGGTGCAGACTCCACCGGTGTAGACTCTTCAGGCGCAGA
>JAUNJS010000356.1 GCA_030533125.1 Eubacteriales bacterium
CGTCAACAGGCACAACAACAAGAGGCTCAACAGCAACAACAGATGCAACAGCAACAGACACTGGGGCAACAGACACAGCCGCAACAGGCACAACAGCAGCAGACACCGCAGCAGAGCTCTCCCAACCAGATTCAGCCCCGGGTTCAAATCCCGCCGATCCACATCCTCCTTCTTGGAAGATACAATTTCGACGGCTACAAACTGGAGCAGACCGATCTCTTCACCTACCGGGGAAAAGGCGCGGGCCGCCAGATCATCTCCAAAAAATACCCCTTCCTGAAGATCACCTTCATGACCGCCCACGCCTCAAAAGGCCTCGGATACGACGAAGTCATCGTGATCAACGGACAGGGCGGCACCTACGGCTTCCCCTCACAGATCGAGGATGACCCCATCCTCTCCCTCGTGCTGCGCGAAGACCGCTCCTACGCTTACGCAGAGGAACGCCGCCTCTTCTACGTCGCCATGACGAGGACGAAAAACAGAGTCTATTTCATCGCGCCGCTGCAGGAACCCTCTGAATTTCTGCAGGAACTCCTGCGCGACTACAAAAACGTCCGCCTGGATCCATTTGGCAATGCTGAACATCAAACTGAAAAAGACCTGAACCGCGTATCTGGAAAAAATGAAGAACAGAAGAAATCAGGTACAGCGTCAGGCCGGACAAAAGCCTCGGAAATGGAAACAGAAGATGCTGAAACAGAACTGAAAAAAACCGTCAGTCATACAAAGGCTGCGGAAACAGAAATGAAAACCGTCAGTCATACAGAAGCTGCGGAAATGGAAACAGAAGCTGCGAAAACAGAAATGAAAGAATCCATCAGCGCGGCAGAGACAGCAGAAAAAGAAAGATTCCTGCAACAATCCTCTTCCGGAACCGGGCTGTCCTCCGGAAAAAAGATCTGCCCCATCTGCGGCTACCCCCTGCAGCTCCGCTACAAAGTATCCTACGGCCTGCGCCTCTATCTCTGCACGAATGACTCAGAGATCTGCGGCTTCATGACCAACAACCTCCGCGGCGGCCGCCTGTCCATCATAAAATGCGACCGCTGCGCTGACGGCTACCTCATTGTGCGCACACGAAGAAACAGTGGAGAGCCCTTTCTCGGGTGCACCAATTACACCCGCGACCAGAAAGGCTGCAGACGTACCATGGGCTGGCCCGAATATCACCAGAAAATGCGCTATGAAGCCCAGATCAAAAATACAGTGGAGACAAAAAAATGATGGAAATAAAAGGAGCCTGCAATACTGCCAGAATCTTCACGGAAAACTGCGACAGCGCCACCATCGCACAAGTCAAAAACCTGATGGACCAGCCTTCTGTGGAAGGCCTGAAGGTGCGCATCATGCCCGACTGCCACGAATCCGCCCCCCACGGCGCAGGAAGACTGATGTCCCGCTCAGAAGCCCGCTCCTCCATCTCCATGAAAGACTACAGAGAATCCATGGAAGGCATCTTTACCACCTGCGTCAGCAAAGGCACCATCGACGAGTCCCCGATGGCCTACAAACCCGCCGCAGAGATCATCGCGAACATCGAGCCCACCGCACAGATCATTTCACAGATCAAACCGATCTGCAACTACAAAGCCGGCGGCGATGACTGAAAGCCGTCGGCAGTGAGCCATTTTTGCCTGTATCATTGATGATGGGCTTCAGATACAGCAGGAGCAGATATGCGATTCCTTTGTTTCTTTGATCATGCCGCATTGTCCAGCGCTGTTTCCGCTTCGTATTCCTCGTAATACTCTTCCAGAAGTTCAAAAAGCCTGCGTGCGAGCTCCACATAGTCCTCCTTATTGAGGTTTGCCAGAGAAATCCGGACTGTCCCCTCCGGCGCGCTGAAACCGGGGCCGTACATCAGCACTACGCCCTTCTTTTTGGCAAGGTCATTCAGGAAGTCTATTTCCGTACGACTCTCCGACAGCCAGCCGGCAAAATCCCCGCCATAGCGGCTGCCTGAAAGCGAAAGCACATCCAGCAGCGTATAATAACTGGCATTCTGTGTCCCTTCATCCGCAGGAAGACCCAGAGCATCCATCAGTGCCAGGTAGCGCTCCTTCACGGTTTCATTTGCCAGGCGGATATAGGGATCTTCTTCGGCATATACCAGATGCGTCAGGGCCATCAGATCCATATACACCTGGCTCGGTGTGGATAGTCCGCTGGTATGGTAAAGGCCTATGGAGCGGCTGTCTGCCACCACCCGGTCCAGGAACGGCAGATCCTCCGGCTCCGAGCTTACAATGGCGTACTCCTTCCGCAGAAAGTCCCTGTCCTCCTCCGGCAGTTCCGCGAGCAGATCGTCACAGATATTATCCTTATTCATCGCGATCAGACCCACACGCCATCCGGTCACCCCGTACAGTTTGGAGAAAGAATAGACCAGAATGGTATTATAAGGCATCACGCTGTAGACTGTCTGAAAATCCTTCACAAAAGTACCATACACATCATCCGTCAGAATGATCAGATCCGGGTTCTTCTTCACGACCTGCTGAAGCCTCCTGAGCGTACCTTCAGACAGTGCATGAGAGGCAGGGTTGGATGGATTCACCAGGAAAAACGCTTTGACAGCAGGATCCTCCAGCTTGACGAGCTCCTCTTCGGGAATGTCCCAGTTTTCTTCCTCCGTGCTGCTGATGTCAATGGATACGAGGCCGTAATCCTTCACAGACGGAATCTGCATATAAGGGGTAAAAATGGGGGTCGCGATGGCGATCTGATCCCCTTTTTTTAAAAGGCGGTTGTGGCCGAGTGCCTCAAAAATATACACCATGGCGGCACTTCCGCCCTCTGTGGGAAAGATCTGTGTTTCTGCCGCCAAATCTACCCCCTTGTACAGGGTGGACTGCAGATAAGCGTTTAAGATCACCTCCGTGTTCGGCAGGCAGCGGCTGGGAGAAGGATAATAATCTCCGATCACAGCATCCGCCAGCTCCTTGAGGAGAGCGTCCTTATCGAGCCCGAGCGTTTCCGTGCAGTACTTCACCGCCTCGATCAGAAAGGCGTCTGTACTGTCCCGGGGATTCATTGCGGCATCAAAACGCTCACCGATCCCTTCTGACTGCGCGTGCCCCGCCATATTGCCCTGTGAAAAATCGTTTTCACATTCTTCAATGGAAAAATTCATAAATCTCGTAAAGGCATAGCGGGACTGCGTGTTGATCCAGTTCGGGTTTCCCCGGCCCGCATCCAGCACCGGGTACCCAGCCTCGTTTTCCTTTGCCAGTTCCCGCTGATTTGCGGTGATCTCAAAAGCACCGAGTTCTCTTTCCAACTCATCCTCCGCTTCCTTCTGTATACGCTGTATGCGGTCGAAATCACTCTTACTGCCTGTTCCGTCTGCTCCTTCCGCAAATACCACTGGTCCCAGCATACAGGAAATAGTCACAACCATAACAAATCGCATCATCCACTTTTTCATGATTTCCTCCTTCTGCCAGCTGTACACAATACATGGGACTACACGAATACTATTCCAAAAATCACTGTATATATTGTAGCATTGATCCAGATTATAGTACATGTCCTTCGCCCGTTACTGTTTTACCGCTGCAAAAATGCTGCAAAAATAACTCATATAAATCTCATATAAATGCCCAGGGCGCTAAAAAAACACTTGCCAAACATCAGATATCATGTATAATATAAATGTTCTGCAAAAGCAGGACTGATTATAATATTTTTTATCATATGTCTGCGTAGCTCAGTTGGATAGAGCGACCGCCTCCTAAG
>JAUNJS010000357.1 GCA_030533125.1 Eubacteriales bacterium
GTGTGCTGTCCGGATCCGGCACGGGCTGCGCGTTTCCTTTTCTGCCTTTCCGGCGGGAGACGCGGATTGTCTTTTCCATATACTCTTTCCGGGCAGGATTGTTTTTGTGGCCGCGGAGCAGGCGGATGATCTGTCTGCGCTGGTGGCCGACGCGCAGTTCCATGGGCTGTGTGGAGTAGTGCAGCGGAATCCGGACGGTGAAGGTCGTGCCTTCGCCCTCCCTGCTGCTGACGGAAATCGTTCCGTGGTGCCTCAGGACCGCGCTCTTTGTAATGGAGAGACCAAGGCCTGTACCGCCGATCTCCCTGGAGCGGGACTTGTCCACACGGAAGAAACGCTCAAAGATCCTTCCCTGATCCTCCTCCGGGATCCCGATGCCGGTATCAGAGACTGTAAACTGGAAATATTGATGGTCGGCATCCAGCGTTACGGTCACTTCTCCCTGTTCATGGTTGTATTTGATGGCATTTTCCACCAGATTTGTCAGGACAAGACTGATCCGCGTCGCATCCACCTCCGCAAATACATCTCCCCTGCTCACCAGCGTCAGAGCGATGTCTCTCTCCTGCGCGAGCGGCCCCAGCCGCTTCATAACCGCCTTGGCCAGGGCGTTGATATCTGTCAGGGCGACATCCAGTTCGATGTCCGTCCGGTCCTCCCGGACCAGCGCCAGCAGGTCGGAAATGATCTTGTTTTCACGGTCGATCTCGCCGTCGATGTCCTCCAGAAACTCCCGGTATACCGCCGGATCGACATTTTCTTCTGATAACAGAGAAGCCGCCAGCACCTTCATGGAGGTCATGGGCGTTTTGAGCTCGTGGGAGACGTTGGCGACAAACTCCTGCCGCGACTGGTCAAGCGCGTTCATCCTTCCCAGCACGTTGTTGAAAGCGTCGGCAATGTGAATAGTCTCCAGATACTGCGGGGCACGGATCGGTTCGTTGGAGTATCCTTCCTTGACCTCGCGGATATCCCTCGAAAGGACCTCAAAGGGGCGGACCAGAAAGCCCGAGATCAGGACAGAGGCGACGAAAACAACGATGAGCATGATGGTCTGCAGCAAAAACGCCTTTCTGCGCAGAATGTCCTTTGTCCTCTGGATATATTCCGTCGATGTGCTGGCAAGCAGCACGCCGCGGATGGCGCCGGACTGGCTTTTGTCCGCCGCGAGAGTTTCCTGTCCGTACACTGCGGAATCCAGCCCCTCCAGGGACCTGGTCTCAATAATCGGGATGACAACCTCGATAAATCCGTATTCCGCGTCGTAGTTCTGCAGTCCGGAGCGATCGCCGCTCGTCAGGCTCATGATCACGTCCTGGGACACAATCGTCTTGTTTTCCGACAATCCGTACGTGTCTTTGACGACGTTCAGAGTAGAATCAATGATCAGAAGGCGGCCGTCATACAGGGTGGAGAACTCGGAGAGCTCGGCGTCGACCTGCCCGGACTCCTGGTTGACCAGATAATTGCTGCTGATCAGATGATTTGCCAGCGAACGCAGCTGTCCCTTGACCTGTTCCACTCGCACTTCCACGGCGCGCTGCTCATAATCCCGCAGAATCCCGTTCTGCAGAAGGACGCACGGCACCACGCCGACCAGAAATATGATGATAAAAAAAATCACACGCAGGCTCTTCAAAAATGTCAGCCTGTCCAGGACTTTTCTGATTCGCTCCTGCATAGCCGCAGTTACCCTCTGTCGCAGGCATCCATTACTTTTCCGCACAAAAGGGAAACCGCCTGATTTTTTCCCTTGCTGCTTATATCACTTGCTGCCGGATCCCGTCTGCTGCCGATCTTCCGTGTTCTTTATTTTTCGTGGCTGCGGAAATAATAGCCGACGCCCCATTTGGTCTGCACATATCTCGGCTCGGAAGCGTTGTGCTCGATCTTCTCGCGCAGACGGCGGATATGGACGTCCACGGTCCGCACGTCGCCGGGATAATCTTTTCCCCAGACCATCTGCAGAAGCATGGTCCGGCTGTAAACCTTACCCGCATGGGTCGCGAGAAGTTCGAGCAGCTCAAATTCCTTGCTGGTGAGATTGATCTCCTTGTCCGCCAGCGTAACACGCCGGTTGTCGAGATCCATATGCAGATCACCCACATCAATGACGTTCTCGACCATCTCATCCGCCTGCCTGGTCCTTGAAGTGCGCCTGATGATTGCCTTGATCCTGCCCTTGACCTCCAGCGGGTTGAACGGCTTCGTCACATAGTCATCCGCTCCGAAATCCAGTCCGAGAATCTTGTCCATGTCGTCGCCCCGGGCCGTGAGCATGATGATGGGAACCTCGGAAAACTCCCTTACCTGCTGCAGCACTTCAAAGCCCGACAGCTTCGGAAGCATGACATCCAGAAGGACAATATCGTATTTCTTCTCCCGGATCTTGCCAATCGCTTCTTCGCCGTCATAGGCGCAGTCAACCTCATATCCATCCTGCTGCAGGCTGTAGCGGAGACCTTTTACGATCATCCTCTCGTCATCCACAACCAGTACCTTCGCCGCCATGTCTTCCTCCTTGTTGTAAAAGTAAAAAGCAAAGGAGCCGTTCCTTCGTTCCCCCTGCGTCTCTCATCTCTTAAATCATCTTTTATTTCAACTTTTATATCATGTTTTTCACTGTTCGTTATCCCGCTCTTATACCGTTATGTAGGCCTTCATTCTTTCAAAACTGACTTTTCCGATGCCGGAGACCTTCAGGAGGTCTTCAATGGACGAAAACCGCCCGTTGGTCTGCCTGTATTCGATAATGCGCCGCGCTTTTGTCTCCCCGATCCCGGGAACAGTCATCAGTTCCTCCCGGGAAGCGGTATTCAGATTGACTTTAACGCCTTCCTGTACACCGATGGCATCCGTTCCCGCGCCGCTTCCGGTTTCCGCGTTTTTCCCAGCCGGCTCCCCGCCGTCTGCGGAATCTGTTCCCGGGCCGCCTGCGCCGCCATTTCCTTCTCCCGCCGTAAGTTCCTTCTCCATGGCAGCAGCAGCGCTGCCCGCGCCATAGACAGCTTCCGCCCCGGCTCCCCCGCGAAGCGCCGCGGCTTCTTCCTTCGTCGGGACACGGATCTGCCAGGCGTCGCCAAGCTTTAAGGCAAGATTGAGATATGTGGTGTCGGCTTCCCCGGAAAAACCGCCTGCCGCGTCGACAGCATCCTGAATCCGGCTTCCTTCCCGAAGCACATACACTCCTTCGCTGCGCACGGCGCCGCAGACATGCACGGTGATCCGGGCTGCAGATGAATCAGGCGCAGCAGAAGCGCCTTCTTCGCCCGCGCCTCCTTCCGCACCGTCCCCAAGAGAGGCTCCTGTTTCCGCGCTTCCTTCCGTCCCGCCGGCAGAAGCGCCGGCCTCGACCGGGTTCCCGCCGGGTTCCGCACCCGCGGTTTCCTCCGCTCCCGGGCCTCTTTCTTCTTTTCCTCCGGTTTTTACATCACCGGTTTCTAAACCTGCGGTTTCCTTACTCCCGGCTGCGCTGTTTCCGGCTTCGCTCTCTCCGGAAACGCTGCCTTCCTCATACGGGACAAGCGCGGGGGCACTCCCCTGCTTCGCGCAGCCCGGTACGCACAGCAGGATAAAAAGAAAAAGCAGGGTCCAAACTGCACGCCCCCGTTTTATCCACGCAAACATTTGTTCATAAAAAGACATCGCACTTACACCTCCATCAAAGACGGCGGCTTTGCCTTGTGCGACTGCAATCATTGTAACATTTTTGTCATAATATACAAGCACAAAAAT
>JAUNJS010000358.1 GCA_030533125.1 Eubacteriales bacterium
GCAAACAAAAAGCATATCGGGCTGTATCCCGGCCCGGAGGCAGTGGTACAGTTTGCGGAAAAGCTGGATCAGGCAGGCTGCAAATACAGCAAGGGATCGATCCAGATTCCATATTCCGATGACCTTCCGCTGGATCTGATCTCGGAGATCGCAGGCTGGTGCCGGGATACCGGAAATCATGCGTGAGATAAGAATGGAGAGCGCATTATGAAACTGAAGAAACTGCCCTATGATCTGACCGTGTGCAAGGCGGAAGATATCTCCGCTATCAACCTGAAAACGGAATTCTTCTTCATCGGAAAAACTGATGAGGAGCTTTCGCTTGTGTGCCGGACGGAGAACGTACCGGAAAACACGGTGGAACGTGATGACGGATGGCGTGGATTCCGCATCGAAGGAGTGCTGGATTTCTCCCTGATCGGCATCTTGTCGAGGTTGAGCACGATCCTCGCAGAGAACCAGATAGGTATATTTGCTGTGTCCACCTACAACACAGACTACATTCTGGTGAAAGCCGAGAATTTCGACCGGGCAATGAACGTGCTTGCAGCGGCGGGATATGAGGTGACGGAATGATCCTTTACCACACAAGCGGTAGGGAGTTCGAAAAGATTCTGGAGGAATAAACATGGAATACAGATGCAAAGTTACCGTTATCGATAAGAAGCTCTATCCTGAACTGCAGGCAGAATACTGTGCCGTCCCAGACAGCGGGAAATGTCCGTGCTACAACGTGGGTGATGAGTTCCTGTTCTACCGCAACGACGAGCGAGATGACTATTGGCACTGTGGCGCAGGCACGCTGGTGAAAGCCGGTGAGCCCGATGAAGGCTGCCTGCAGTCCCCCGGCACTGCACACTGCGGAAGCGAGGGTGTCCCATTCTGCTCGGAAGCGTGGGATGCCATCAGCCGGTATATCTACACGGCACTGCAGGGCGGCAGCATTATGCACGGCTGGATGAACGACGACCGGGTGATGATCGCCTGCTGCAACGACGGTACGAGGCCGGTCATTTTCAAGATCGAGCGGATCGACTGTGAGGAGGAATGAAATGGGAAAGTCTTTGATCATATACTTCAGCAGGGCTGATGAAAACTACGCTGTCGGTTACATCGACAAGGGAAACACCGAGATTGTAGCTGAATATGTGCAGGAGCTGACCTGCGCAGATATGTTCAAGGTAGAGCCTGCCGTACCTTATTCAAAGGATTACAACACCTGCATTCAGGAGGCAAAGCAGCGCGTCGGCAATGCGCCAATCAAGGAGAAACTCACCGACATATCGGCTTATGACACTGTTTTCGTCATGAGCCCGATTTACTGGGGCACCTATGCTCCGGAGATGGAGACTGCACTGACGGGGCTGGATTTTGCGGGAAAGACCGTCCGGGTCATCAGTACCCACGAAGGCTCAGGGCTGGCGAGCATGGTTTCAGATGTGAAGCGGCTGTGTGTTGGCGCAGATGTCCAGAAGAACGGTCTTGCCATCAAGGGTTCTCAGGCAAAGAAGTCAAAGCAGAAAGTAGCCGATTGGCTGTAAGGAAGTGGCAATATCATGTCTCAGGAGTATTTCATTCCGGCTTGTTCCGGGAAGCGAATTGAAGTAAAGCAGGGGCAGACCATCACCATAGTTGACATCGAAGGTGGTCAGGTTGTCGATTTCTTTGCGGAAGTCACCGGCAAAGCTGAAGAGTTCCTTTCCACAGGCGTGACGATTGACTGCAATGAATCCCTGCGGTTGAACATTGGCGATACGATCTACACGAATCTCTACCGCCCGATGATGGAAGTCATCGAGGATGATGTCGGGGAGCATGACCTGCTGCATCCATGCTGCCGACCGGAGATGTATTATTTCTTTTATCATAACGGTGAAGGCCATTCGAACTGCTTCGACAATATTAACGAGGCATTGGACGAGCGCAGGCCGATCATCACACCGGTCAATCTGTTCATGTACACGAAGATCAGCGCTGACGGGAGCATTTCTGTGGAAGCCCCAAAGTCAAAGGCTGGAGACCGAATCGTTCTGAGAGCTCTGATGGATATTACACTTGGTGTGGCTGCCTGCAGTGTATCCGAGAGCAAGTGCAACAGCGGGAAGTGTTCGCCGGTCAAGGTGATCATTGGCTGATGAGAGGCGTGAAGGATGAACATAGAACTTGTGAAATGGTCTCCTGCCCTGAAGCAGGATCTGATAAACATTTGCAATTTGGTTGACCGCTCCTTTCTCTCAAACCGTCTGCCGTATCCCTACACGGAGGACTCGGCAGACTGGTGGTTGGGGATGGTATCGGAGCAGGACGGGAAGGAAGGCGTCTTCCGGGCCATTGTCGCCGACGGTAGTGTCGTTGGCAACATTTCAGTGGAGAAGAAATCCGACGTCTACTGTAAGGACGGTGAGATCGGATATCTGCTTTTAACAGAGCACTGGTCAAAAGGAATCATGACTGAAGCTGTCCGGCAAATATGTGATGCGGCATTTACAGAGCTGGATATCGTCCGCATCACCGGCCTTGTATATGCGCCGAATGTGGCCTCCCAGAGAGTGCTCCAGAAAAACGGTTTTGTGCAGGAAGGCATACAGAAAAATGCAGTTTATAAGAACGGTCAGCTTTATGATCTTTATCTGTATGGGAAGCTGAAGTAAGTACGGGACTTTTGGAGGCGGTGATTATGCAGATAGATTTCAGTAAGATAGATTCGATGACATTTCCAGGGATGAACAACGGCACCGGAATGATGAGCGCTCAAATGTTTAACGACGAGTCCTATCGGATCATTCCAACAACGATTCATCCAGGTGGCAGTATCGGAATGCATAAGCAAGAGTCCGGAGATGACCTGAATTACATCATCAGCGGAGCAGGGAAAGCAATTTGCGACGGTATCGAGGAAGAATTGAAACCGGGTGTGATGCATATCTGTCCGAAAGGATCATCACATAGCATCATCAATACCGGCGAGGATGATCTCATCATGCTGACCATAGTTGTGGCGAGATGAGAGCCTTCAGGGCTGAATAGGATAGTTTGCAGTGACTCGGTATTTGCGGGGAGGAATACAAAGTGCAGCATATTGTTATCGATGAAGAAAGTTGCATCGGCTGCGGTCAGTGTGTAAAGGACTGTGGGACAAATGTCCTGTATCTGGAGAACGGAAAGGCCAGGGCAAAGGATGATGGCTGCGTGGAATGTGGACACTGCTTTGCTGTTTGTCCGAAAGAAGCCATATCCATGCCGGAGTATGACTGTTCGGACTGCGGGAAGGTGGGCTCGTTCTCTCAGTTTGATGAGGACGAGATGCTTCTTGCACTCAAGTCGAGGCGCACCATTCGTCATTTCAAGGATCATCCGATTACAGAGGAGCAGATTCATAAAATCATCGAAGCAGGTCGCTACAGTCCTACGGCGACGAATTTGCAGAATGTCCGTTATACCGTTTTGACGGGGAACACGATGAGGGAGTTCGAAGCGGTCTGCATCGCAAAGATAAGAAAAGTAATCGGCTTGGCAAAGCCCTTCTCATCAGCTGCGAAAACTACAAAGATTGAAGATGATTTCCTGTTTCACCATGCGCCTGCAGCAATCCTTATTTCTGCGAAGAAGAGTCTGATGGATCATTTTGGTGCCGATGTAAACGGAGCTTTGGCAACAGCGCATATGGAAACGCAAGCGGAGAGCATGGGGCTTGGTGTGCTGGTCAGTGGATTTACG
>JAUNJS010000067.1 GCA_030533125.1 Eubacteriales bacterium
AGATCAGGATCGCCTTGGCCCATTTGATATAGTCTTCCTTGATATCATCGACGGAGAGCTGCAGATCCGCGACGCGGTTCCTGTACATCAGGATGTCGCTTTCGATCGGGGAACGCATCTCGGTGAAGGTCAGGCCCAGCTTCTCGCCATTCGTGCAGCGGGTGATATTGGAAGTGTCGATCCCCTGCTCATTGAAATAATCCACAACGAAATCGCCGAACTGGTCGTCTGAAACCTTGCCGATGAAACCGGCCTTCATCCCGTGGTGCGTAATGCCCACCGCGATATTCGCCGGGGAGCCGCCCACGAACTTCTCAAAATAGTGAACTTTGCGCAGAGGCTTGAAATCCTCCTTCACGTCGTCGCTGTACGCGGGGTTGAAATCAATACCCACCCTGCCCAGCAGAATAATGTCAAACTCTCTCGACTCGTCAAAATCAATGTAATTCATGGTACCCCTCCGGCAATCCTTTTCAATCACCCGTTTGCGTGCTTTGTGCGTGCTTTATTGTTTACTTCTTGTGTTATTATATTAGCACGCATATATTCCGCGTGCAACATATTTTTTGCACTTTTTTTGTTTTCTCTCTTTTGCACAAAACTCCATATTAATAATTGTCAAAACTGACAGTCTGTTTGTTTGCCTCTCCCTTTTGAAAGATACCGGAAGCAGGTTTTGAAAAAGCCCTCCCGGCCAAAGGCTCCGGAAGGGCTTGTGCTGCTATTTTATTCTGATCCCTCGTGATGACTGTCCGTATTCATACAGTGCATGCGGTTGATCCGTGCGGATCACTTGTAGTCCGCGACATTGTCAGCCGTGATCGGCTCGAACGGGATGTAGATCAGGCGGTCGCAGTCAGGAGAGACTGTGCAGTCGATCCCCTCTGTCAGATCCTTGCCATCAAGCATATTGACAGCTGCCTGGATCGAACCCTTGGCCTGGCCTTCATAACTCTGGAACACGGTCATCGTCATCTCGCCCTTTGTGATCGCATTTTTAGCGTCTGACAGACCATCGATGCCAACGATGGTATAATCCGCCGGATCGATGTCCAGTTCCTTCATGGCCTGGATTGCGCCCATTGCCATAGCGTCGTTGTTGGACAGGACAAGATCAAAGTCCTTGTTCTCCTTCAGGAATTCCTCCATGGCTGCCGCCGCATTGCTGCGGTTGTAATCCGCCATGATCGTCTTCACTTCCGTCAGGTTGATGCCGGCATCCGTCATCTTCTGAACAGGGACCTCCGAACGAAGGACTGTGTGCACGAGGTCGGGAGTACCCTGCAGGAGCACATACTTGACATCCTTCTGGCCCTTCTTTGCGAAGTAATCCACCAGGAAATCGCCCTGGAAGCCGCCGGAGTCGTGTTCATCGGAAGCAACTGCTGCCGCATTGTCCTTGAGCAGCGGAAGGGACTCATCATACGGTATACGGTTGATGAAAATGATCTTCATATCGCCGGCCGCCTCAATGCAGGCCTCTGCATCCGCGGAGCTGACAAGGTTTACGATTACAGCGTCCTTTTTTTCGGCCTTCGCCTGCTCGATGCAGTCGATGACCTTATTGGAATCCTGACCTGCGTAACGCAGATCCATGTCGACGCCCAGATTACCCGCTTCGTCGACAGCGGCATGGTACAGAGCATTCAGGTATTCAACATCGACAGAAACGACATAGGTCTTTGTGTTTGTGCGGGCGCCGGATCCCGATGAAGAATATGATGACGAGGAACTGCTGCCGCAGGCAGCAAGCGACATGGTCAACATGCACACCGCAAGCAGTATGGATAATTTTTTGAACATTATTACGATTCCTCCCTTAAGAGACGAGATAACGCTTTTGTGCCTTCAGAAGGAAGTAAGCAAATACGATAAGGTCAGCTGCCAGGATACCTGTCAGAATGAAATACGTCGTGTTGTCCAGCAAACCCTTGCTGTTCAGATAAAGGCCGATCAGACCCGGAATCAGAAACAGTATCCCGCAGATAATATATTTGCGGTACATCGCCTCTATAAATCCCGGAATATCGGGCGCCTGGCTGAGAACGACATTCTTTCCGATCAGGCTGTACTGTGTGAGGACTCCCGTCCTTTTCATGTCAAACCCGATGAAAATAATGTATGCGCCTCCAAACACCTGTATCGCATCCAGGAAAACATCCCAGTCCTTTCCCATGGTATCCGCTTTCCTCTCCTGAAGCCACAGGGTTTTGCGGGAAAACCCGCAATCCCCCGTGGACACAATAGATTTACAACGTTATCCTTCTTACTATCTGCCTAGACCGGCAGATCCATCCACAGCAAAACACGCTCTCAAGGGTATTATTTCTTGACCGCGTTCTTGCGCATGTCAATGGCAACGGAGCCGATGATGATGAGACCCTTGATAACGTTGGTCATGTTATCGTCGACACCCAGCATGACCAGACCGTTGTTGATGACGCCCATGATCAGGATACCTGCAAGGACACCGGAGGGACGGCAGATACCGCCCGTCTGGGAGGTGCCGCCGACAGTGGCTGCCGCGATGGCGTCCAGCTCATAGTTAAGACCCGAGTTTGCGGGGTCTGCGGACGCTGCACGGCCAGCAAGCAGGACGCCGCCGAGCGCTGCGCAGAAAGAGCACCAGATATAAACGAGGACCAGTGTCTTTTCGACGTTGATACCGGCCACGCGAGCCGCCTGGTCATTGCCGCCGACCGCGTAGACACTCTTGCCGAACTGGGTATACGTTAACATGAACCAGACCGCCGCAAAGATGATCAGGAAGACAAGGATGATCATCGGGAAGAAGCCGGCGATCTTGCCGCTGCCCAGGAAACGGAATCCGGACGACAGGTTCGAAACGGGCATATTGGTATAGATCTTCGCCAGGGCGCGGCAGATCAGCTGCGTGCCCAGGGTGGCGATGAAGGGATGCAGGTGCAGATATGCGACCATGCAGCCGTTGGCAGCACCGACGATGACGCCGACCAGAACGCCCGCCAGGATGCCGCAGATAGCAGGCATCGTGCCCATCTTTAGCAGCTTGGAGCCGCCCTCCATCTGGCAGAGGGAGGCGGAGACGACCGCCGAGAGACCCGCCACAGAGCCGGTGGACAGGTCAGTGCCCTTGGACAGGATCGCCATACAGACGCCGAATGCCAGGACGCCCTTGACAGACTCACCGGTGAGCAGGGTCTGCAGGTTGGTCATCGTGGCAAAGGCCGGGCGAAGAATACTGACCAGGATCACAAGTGCGATCAGAACAAGCCATATACCGTTGTCTGATAAAAATTTTTTACGCGCTTCCGCAGATTTCATATTACTGTCCCTCCTTTGCCGCCTGGGCCTGTTTCTTCTTGAATTCCTCAACGACAGAGCCGCCGGTCGCATAAGCCATCAGAAGCTCCTGCGAGAAATCGTCACGTTCCACGATACCGGTCATCTCACCTTCGTGCATGACAATGATGCGGTCCGCGACGCCCATGACTTCCGGCATCTCGGAACTGATGACGATGATGCCCTTGCCCTCGGCCGCCAGTTCGGAAAGCTGCTGGTGGATCTCCGACTTCGCGCCGACGTCGATGCCGCGGGTGGGCTCGTCGACGATCAGGATATCGGGAGCCATGAGCAGCCAGCGCGCCAGAAGCACCTTCTGCTGGTTGCCGCCGGACAGGTTCATGATCTTGGTGTCCCAGGTCGGGGTCTTGGTGCGCATGCGTTCGTTGAACTTCGCGGTATCCTCGACCATCTTCTTGTGGTTCATGGGGATGCCGTAGTTCTTCCAGTTGACGATAGTCGTGTTCTCGGTAATGCCCAGAAGTCCCAGGATACCATTGCCGCGGCGGTCCTCTGTCAGAAGCCCGATGCCTGCATTGATCGCATCCTTGGGGCACTTGACATCGAGCTCCTTGCCATCCTTATAGATGTGGCCGCCGGTCTTCGTGCGCATGCCGAAGATCGTCTCCACGGTCTCCGTGCGGCCCGCACCGACCAGACCTGCAAAACCCAGGATCTCGCCCTTGTGCAGTTCAAAGGAAACGTGCTGCACTGCCTTGCCTGCGGAGAGGTCATCGACCTTGAGGACGACATCGCCGATGGGGCAGGGATTCTTGGGGAACATGTTGGTGACCTTGCGGCCGACCATCATCTCGATCAGTTTGTCATTCGTCAGGTTCGCAGCGCGGTCCGATCCTATATAGGTACCGTCGCGGTAGACGCTGATGTCATCGCTGATCCGGAAGATCTCGTCCATCTTGTGGGAGATATAGATGATCGCTACGTTCTGTTTCTTCAGATCCTCAATGATCTTGAAGAGATCCTCGACCTCCGCGTCCGTCAGGGCGCTGGTGGGCTCGTCCATGATAACGATGGAGGAGTTGTGGGAAACCGCCTTGGCGATCTCAACCATCTGCTGCTTGGCGACGGTCAGATCTTTCATTCTGGCATAAGGATCCACGTCGAGGTTCAGCTTTTTGAAAAGCTCTTCCGCATCGGTATAGAGCTTTTTGTTGTCGCACATCAGGAAATTCTTCTTGGGCTCGCGGCCGAGCCACAGGTTGTCCGCGACGGTGCGTTCAAGAACAGGGGAAAGCTCCTGCTGGATCATAGTGATGCCCGCGTGAATGGAATCCTGCACACTCTTGAAGTGCACTTCCTGTCCCTTGTAAATAATCTGGCCTTCCGTTACGGGCTGCATGCCGATCAGGCATTTCATCAAAGTAGATTTGCCGGCACCGTTCTCTCCCATCAGGGTGTGGACCGTGCCCGGACGAACCATCAGCTCGACGCCGTCCAGGGCCTTGACACCGGGGAAATATTTTTTAATGCCGTGCATTTCCAGTACATATTCTTCTTTAGCCAATATGATCACCTCAGTCTTTTTAAACACAAAGCCCGGAAATCCCTTTTCCGGGCTTTGTCTGGTATCTGTTATGGAACCCCCGGCGGCGGATGATATTGCCCGGTACCGGGGTTCGGACCTGCAGTGACCCTGCTTCTTAAGCGTGTGATTTTTACGCAGGCATCTGCGAAAAACTCACGTACAGAACGGTCTGAAAACAGTCCGCCCGCCCTGTCGAACCTCCCCCTTCGGGAATCCGTGCTCAATCAGTCAGGCTGTTACACAGCTCCTTGGAGTGATCATCAGCAAACGTGCTGATACTGATAATGCTTGATAATTACTGATAATTCGCAACGTTGTCAGCATTGACAGGCTCGAAAGGAACCCAGAGGATGTGTCCGGTCTCGGCATCGACTTCGAAATCCGTACCTTCATTGAGGGCGGCACCGTTAACGAGGTTAATCGCAGCCTGGACAGAGCCTGCGCCCTGGCCCTTGGCATTCTGGAAAACGGTCATGTACATGGTGCCGTCTACAACAGCCTGGCAGCCGTCAGCAGTAGCGTCGATACCGACGATCGGGAAATCAATGGTCTTGCCGGCATCATTGCAGGCTTCGATGGCGCCGATGGCCATCGCATCGTTGTTGGAGATGATGCAGTCAAATGCTGTTCCGGCGGAAAGCACGGTAGCAACCTTGTTCTGAGCTTCCGCGCGGTCATACTTGCCGTTGATGGGGGCAGTCGCTTCTGTGGCGTTGATGCCGTTGTCAGCAAGCGCCTTCAGGACGGACTCGGTACGGAGAGTCGTGGAGGTCTGGCCCAGGATACCGTTGAGCAGGACATACTTAATGTCAGTCTGGCCCTTCGCCTTGAAGTAATCGGCAAGAGCTTCTCCCTGGAATCGGCCGGAATCGTGCTCGTCGGAGCCGACATACACAGCGCTGTCGGTCAGGACACTGGTGTCGGACGGAACACGGTTGACAAAGACGACCTTCATGTCACCTGCCGCGTCAATACAGGACTGTGCGGTCTCAGGGTCGACCATGTTGATGATAACAGCAGCATTGCCATTGTTCTTAGCGGTCTCGATGAACTGGATCATCTTGCCGGTGTCGGAGTTTGCGTCCTGGGTCTGCAGGTTGACGCCCTTCTCTGCAGCCGCGTCCTTCGCACCGCTCTCCAGCGTGCTCAGGAACTCGTCGCGCTGTGCCATGATCAGGGTGACATTGATGCTGTCGCCGCCGGACGCCGCGCCCGCATCAGAGCCGCTGCTGGAGCTGCTGGCGCCGGAACCGCCGCCGCAGGCTGCCAGGCTGATTACCATTGCAGCAGCCACTGCCAATACAGTAACCAATCTCATCTTCTTCATAGTGTTACCCTCCTTTTTGTTGCGCGGGTTTAATCCCGCAGGTGAATAAAAAAAGAACCGGCATGCAAATATCGCTCTGTCTGCATGCCGGCTCTCATTGCCCTGCTTCACTTCCGATCAAGTGAAGGATTATATACTGTTTTTCGCTTTTCTTCAAGAACGACGACACTGTCTCCCTTTCTCCGGACGATCGCGTCGTTCCCGCGCTTAAGAACTGCTTCAATTGCAGCTTTCGCTTTTTCATCAAGCTTAATAATCATTTTACACCACCCCTATCGTCTAATCAATCAGTATTTTTAATAAGGACTGACTATGACAGGGTTTTCTGACTGGCGTCCTGTTTTCCTGCACAGTCTGCTTGTAGCCCCTAAATGGTTACTCGATAAATAATACCGGCCTGACGATATAAAAAAACGAATCACGTATATAAAACAAGCAGTATGTATCTATTATTCAAAAAATTGCTCGTTGTTAACTCTCCCGGGAGTCCTCTCTCGAGGATCTCCGGTCTTTTTCCTATTTTTCTTTGATAATCTCTATTCGCTGAGGATAATTTCGATTTCGGGATCCCGTTTCCCGGTTTTCTTTTGCTGAAGCTATGGTACAATGGTCAAACGGATTATCCAATAGCAAATCATGCCGCGAAATATGCAAATTCTGTCGTTTTCAGGTTTACTTTCCCAGAAGTTCTCTCTCGAGGATCTCCCTGGCTTCAGGCGCCTGCTTCTCCATCTTCTCGGGGAATCCGAAATAAGAGATGCATGCGATATTGTCGCCGCCGACCTTCGGGGCATCGGGCTTCAGCTGTTTATTCGCGAAATCCATCTCGCGAAGGGTCTCGAAGATGCCTGCGAAGTCCACTTCTCCCTCACCCATGGCGGTGTGCTGATGGATCGTGACGTCCGCCCGGCCGCGGGCATTGAGCCACGGCGGGTTCAGGATGTAGCGGCAGTCCTTTGTCTGGTTCCAGGTGTCCGCGAAGAGCACATGGGTCAGCTCATCGCCGGCATACTTGAGCATATGGCGGACATCGCCCTTGCCCTGGTCATAGAAGAAGCCGTGGGAAGCGCTGTAGACATAGCCCAGGTTCGGGGAACGGAAGGATTTGACGATGTCGCAGGCCTCATCATTCAGCTCGCAGAAATCGTAGGGGTGGGACTGCACTTCGACACGCAGGCCTTCCTTCTCGATGATGGGAAGGAGCTCCTCCATGGAGCGGAAGAACATGCCGTTGCAGATCTCCTGCTGATTGGGATCGCCGGAGAACTCCGTGTTGATGACCGGAACACCCATGTTGACAGCGATCTCGATGATCTTCTTCCAGTTGGCGACCGCGTGCTGCCTCTGCTCCTCGGTAGGGCCCGACCAGCGGTACACAACGATAAATGAGGAGATCTCCACGCCCGTGTCCTTCAGGGCCTGCCGGTATTCCGCTTCGCACTCCCTGGAGAAAAGCGGGTGCTTGTAAAACGGGTTGATCCTCGGGTGCGGAGACTGCTCGATATACTTATAACCCCAGTCCGCCACCTTGTAGACCATGTCTTTGATGCTCATCTGTTTTGCGAGAACATCAACATCAAACGCGATCTTCATAGCATTTACCTCCCATTGACAGGTTGTGAAACAGTGTCTGTTTTTATTCTGAAATATTAATGACAGTTCCTTAGTTGTCCCAGTACTTCGCGACATGCGCGCGGGTGTGCTCGGCTGCCTGTCTGATATTCTCTTCGTTTGTCAGCTTGTAATAATCGGGACGGAAAACTTCCATCGTGCAGACATCGCCCTCGAAGCCGATCTTCTTGAGAGTATCCGCGAACCTCTTGTGAGGCAGGCAGTCGCCGGGCTCATCGGGCCACAGGCGCTTCTCGTCGGTGTTGTACTTCGCGCCGCAGGGGACGTTCTCGACACCGTTCAGATGCCAGATGAAAATTCTCTTGCCGTTGGCCTTCTCGAGGGACTCGAAAGAGGAAGCCTGGCCGTGGAAATGGTACTGGTCAAGCGTGATGCCGACGTTCGGAGAGCCTACTTCCTCGACGATCGCGAGGGCATCCTCGAAGCGGTTGATGGTCATAGTAGGCTGGCCGATGAACTCGATGGAAAGCTTGATCCCGTGAGGGTCGCACTTTTTGACCATCTCTTTGAGGACAGCGACAGCATCCTCGCGGATGTCATCGATGGTGGGCTGGCACCACTCGATATCCATGGAGGGAACCACGACGATCATCTTGCACTGCAGCTTGTTGCAGATCCCGATGATCTTGTCGAGCTCCGCCATAACGGCGTCCTTCTCCTCCTGCGTCTCTTTCATATTGAAGAAGATCAGGGCATTGTAGGAAAGCATCTTCAGGTGATGCGCGGGATCCGCGAACCATGCGGCAAGATCATCGATCGTATACTTGCCGGCAGCGATTTCCCTGTCCAGGCACTCGGACTGAATATCGATGAAATCCACGCCGTACTTCTCGCAGAGATCGAGGTCTTCAAGAACGGAATGATTTTCACAGAAACGATTGCATCCTTCATTAAAACCGATTTTCATGGATAACTCCTTTTTCATTTCTGAATATATATTTTATGACTCTGTAGTGTTATGACTCTGATTCGATGAATTCTTATGAAGATATGATTCTCTGTTTTTAAACCCGTTTTCCGGCCGTCGCATAACAGCCGGAAAACGGCAGCCTGTTAAAAAACAGGAGGAGGCGGGTTTTGTAAAATCGTTCTCCGGCTGCTGCAAAACAGCCGGAAAACGGCAACCTGTTAAAAAACAGGAGGAGGCGAATTCAGGATCCTGAGATATGCAGGATTGTGAACCTCTTTATTCCCGGATTATTTCTTCGCATTATTTCCGGGTACTGTTGTACTGTTTCGTATTACTTACATTATTTCTTATAGAAATCAGGCGTGCCGCCGGTAACGACCTTTTCGATCTTTCCGGACTTCTGCGCCGCGACAAGCGCGTCGGCCGTGAGAGCTGCCACATAGCCTTCCCATGCGGAGGAACCGCCGGTCGTGCCCTTCGCTACATTGTCCACCCAGTCCTGCAGCTCGACATCGTAGGAATCGATGAAACGAAGGATCCAGTTCTTCTCGATCGCGGTAGCGACCTCGAAGTTTTTCCTGGTGACAGGGAAGGAAGGGCAGGGAAGGTTGATGACGCCGTCTTCGCAGACGACTTCGCAGTTGATGTCGTATCCGAAGCCGCAGTTGACATTGACTTCGAGGATGCAGACAACGCCGCTCTTCGTCTTCATGATCATGACCTGGGGATCCGCAAGGCCTTCGTGCGCGTTTTTGGTCTGGCGGGGGAACAGGCACTGGACTTCGTCCCACTCCTCGCCTTCGCCGATGAGCCAGGGAAGGACATCGATCTCATGGATCGCCGTGTCGGTCACTGCCATCTCGGTTGTATAGCTGGCGTCCACGCCCTCGGCGCGGTGTGTGCACTTGAGGATCATGGGCTTTCCGAACTCGCCGGACTTGATCAGATCACGGACCTGATTGTAGCCGCGGTCATAGCGGCGCATGAAGCCGACCTGAACCAGATGCTTTCCGGAAGCCATCTCTGCATCCACGATCTCTTTGCAGTCGGCAGCTGTCGTAGTGAGGGGTTTCTCCGTAAATACGGGCTTGCCTGCCTTGATAGCGGAGAGAATCGGATTCTTATGGAAATTGCCGGGTGTCGTCACGACGACCGCGTCCACATCGGGATCCGCGATGAGCTGATCCGCGTCCGTATAAATCTTTACACCGCCAATCAGGTCGGAGGCCGCCTTCGCGCCTGCCTCGAACACGTCGCACACTGCGACGACTTCCACGCCCTGAATCTTGTACTGAAGTCTCTTTGCATGCTCCTTTCCGATCATGCCGCAGCCAACGATACCAACTTTCAACATAGCTTTTTCTCCTTATTCACATTTTCACATATTTGTTTGAATCCGTTTTATTCCACCTGAGGCACCGGTATTCTCTCAGCATAGATACCGGTGTCTTTTATTTACGATACCGGTATCTCTTGCTATTTAGTCTACTTTTTTGCCCTCAAAATGTCTATTGACGATTTCAACAAATCTACAGGTGATTTATTATGCATTCTGATGTATCTGCTATGTTTTCTGTTTTATTCGCCGGGTATTCCCTGACTTTCAATTGATTCAGCAGCTGTCTTTCCGTCCTCTCTCAGTCACAGCCATATCTCCATATCTTCTTAAATTCTATAATTCTATCTTGTTCTGTCCTGCGTCATAAGGAGTCTGAGGAGTTATCCATCTCATTTCTTTCTCATCGCGCAGGACCCGCGGACGGGTTCTGCGCGATTGTTTTGTCAGATCTGATAGCCGACGCTCTTGAGGTAGTCTACGCTGGCCTTGATATCGCGCAGGGAGGTCTCCTGGTTGCGGGGATCGCGCTCCTGCTCAATGGTAATGTAGCCGCTGTAGCCGATCTCCTCGAGGGCGGTCTTGATGCCGGGATAATCCAGCGCGCCGGTTCCGACCGGGCACATCGTGCCCTTGCCGCATCCATCGAAGAAGCGGATGTGCTCGCTCATGACCTGCTCGTAAACCTTCTGGTCGACATCCTTGAAGTGGACGTAGTCGAGGACATCAGCGTACTTCTTGAGGTAGGTCACGGGATCCATATCGCAGTAGTAGAGGTGGCCGGTGTCCAGGCAGAGGCCGGCGATCTCATAAGGCATGTCCTGCACGTAGCGGGCGATCTCATCGGAGAACTCGATGTAGGTCCCGGAGTGGGGATGGATCACGGGACGGACGCCCCAGCTGTCCGCGCGCTCGCAGACCGCGCGGACATGGCCCAGGAACTGCTTCCACGCCGCCGCGTTCATGCGGGGAGCGCGGTCCACATGGCCGGCATTGAAATCGCGTTCGTCGTGGCCCCAGTCCATGACCGTCATGTAGGGGGTCGGGAACTTCTGGCCTTCGAGGACGGGAAGCTTCGGCAGCCTGTCGTCGGTGATCAGTTTGCAGATGTTGTCCACAGCCTCCAGGACAGAGGGCTGATTCGCGGGATCGACCAGATCGTGGAA
>JAUNJS010000359.1 GCA_030533125.1 Eubacteriales bacterium
TCTCCCGCTTCGGCGATGACAAAAAATACTGGAAGGAATCCGCCAAGATGCTGGGCGCCCTCATCCACCTCATGCGCGGCACCCCCTACATCTACGAGGGCGAGGAACTCGGCCTCACCAACCCCGGCTACACCGACATCTCCCAGTACCGCGACGTCGAGAGCACCAACTACTACCGCATCCTCATGGAGGAAGAAGGCAAGACCCGCGAAGAAGCCCTTGAGATCATCGGCGCCCGCAGCCGCGACAACGGCCGCACCCCCATGCAGTGGGACGGCACCGAAAACGCAGGCTTCACCACCGGCACCCCCTGGATCGGCATTCCCGACAACCACACCTACATCAACGTGGAGGACGAGGAAAAAGATCCCGATTCCATCCTGAATTTCTACAAAAAACTCATTGCGCTCCGCAAAGAGAACGAGATCATCGCCGACGGCGAGATCCGCTTCACCGATGCCGGAAACGACAACATCATCTCCTATGAGCGCACCCTGAACGGACAAAAACTCACTGTCTTCTGCAACCTCCGCGGGACAGACCAGACCCTCGGCACCACGTTTGAAGCCCCCGCCGGCCGGATCCTCATCAGCAACTACGACACAACAGCAAATACCAACAACATCACCACCTTACGCCCGTTCGAGACCACAGCTATCCTCTGGTAAGAACGCGAAAAGGAGACAGGGGACGGTTCTCTGTCTCATTTTTTATGACAATACGCCTCAGGACTCCGGGAGACAGAGGACGGTTCTCGGAGACAGGGGACGGTTCTCTGTCTCCTTTTTCCGATAAAACGTCTCATGAAAAACAATAGTCTGAATTCGGGGGACAGAGAACCGACCCTGTCTCCCCCATAATCTTGATACGGGGCCAGAGAGCCGTCCCCTGTCTCTTTCACTGTCTCCTCCAAGAACTGTCCCATGTCTTCCACAGCCCCCGGCAAAGGCCGGGGGCTGTTATTGTCCCCAATCAAAAATCGCATAAGATTGCAAAAACCGCATAAATTTACAAAAACCGTATAAAAAGACAAAAGCGCATACGCTTGCAAAAAATACTTCTTTCAGATACATTTTTTAAAGAAACCGTACACAAGAAGCTGTTGCTGATGAGATTGTCACAAGGCGGCAGCCCCTGACCGGCAGCAAGGTTTATACAGTGATAAAGAAGATCAAAATCTGGAAGAGAATAGCCGAAAAATGGCAGGGGGGACTTCCCCGGAGAGAGGGTACAAAGAATGCGATCCTCTCTGTTATTCATACCGGAAAAAAGCACAAAAAGCCAACTCCCGCAAAAGCTCCGCATTCTCCCGTTGGAAAAGCTCCGCACGCTCCTGCCGGAAAAGCTTTTTCCAAAAGACAGGCCCTCCCCGGTGCAACGAATGCAGAAAAGCCCACTGAATCCGATGTCACATCTGGTTCCTGCAAAAACCTTTCTGAAGACCGGCTCCCCGAAAGCCCGAGCACGGGCAATCCGCCTTCCGAAGCCAGTCTCTACGAAAGCCCGAGCACGGGCAAACTACTTTCCGAAGCCAGCCTCCCCGGCGACATCCGTGCCGTCCTGGCTCTCGGAGAATCCCTCGCCGCACTCGACCGGAGCGACACGTATGTCGCCCGCAGCGACTACCTTCGACTCATAACGAACACCCGAAAAGACCTGCAGGATCTCCAGGTCCTGCGCAGCAAAAACCTGCTGGACTACTACTGCAGACAAAACGGGATGCCCTCTTCCGACCCTGTCGATAAGATTCTCCTCCTGTGCTCCGAAGCCCCCGTTACTCTCCCCCTGGATCATTCTGCGTCTGATCCCACTGCAGCTTCCTCCCGGGACACCGCCGCCCCCGCAGCCCCCCGCCTGCAGGCATTGTTCGACGCCCACAACGCCCGCTTTCTTTCCCATGCGCTCGAAAAAGAAAAAGACTACCTCGACCATGTACTGGATGCCGTGGATCCCCGGATCCGCCTGGACGAAACACAGCGCCGCATGGTCCTGACAGATGAGGATAACTGCCTCGTCATCGCAGGCGCCGGCGCCGGCAAAACCACCTCCGTCGCCGCCAAAGTGAAATATCTTGTCGACAGAAAAAATATCCGCCCCGAAGAGATCCTCGTCATTTCTTTCACAAACAAGGCCGTAGACGAGCTGCGGACACGCATCCAAAAAGACCTGAACATTCCCTGCCCCATCGCGACCTTCCACTCCGCAGGCAACGCCGTCCTCCACATGCACGACCCCGAACGGATCAACATCGTGGACGCGGACAAGAAATTTTTCGTCATCCGCGACTATTTCCGCGGAAACATCCTGCGCGACGAACGCCTTGTCCACAGCCTCATCCTCTTTTTCGCCTCCTACTTTGACGCGCCGCTCAATGAAAACGACCTCGAGGCCTTTTTCCGCGGCATCGCGCAGATGCGCTACACCTCCATGAAGAGCGAACTGGGCGAATACTGCGCTGAGATCATGGACGTGCAGACCAGAAAAAAAGTCACCATCCGCAACGAGATCATGCGCTCCTCCCAGGAAGTGGAGATCGCCAATTTCCTCTACCGGAACGGCATCGACTACGTCTATGAACCGGTCTACCGCTACCACATTGAAATGGCGAAAAAGCCATACACACCCGATTTCCTGATCCGCCAGGGAGACCGCGAGATTTACCTTGAACACTTCGGCATCACCCAGGACGGCCAAAACAACCGCTACGACCTGCAGCGCCTCCAGGCTTACAAAGACGCCGTCAACAACAAAATCCGTCTGCACAGACAGCACGGCACGGAACTCATCTACACCTTTTCCGGCTACCGCGACGGCCGCTCCCTGACAGAGCACCTCGAGGGAGAACTCCGCGCCCATGGCGTCGAATTCCACCCCCGCTCCGAGGAAGAGATCCTGCAGAAAATCCTCCAGAACGCGGAGAACCGCTATGTCCGGAAGCTCATCCTGCTGATCTGCCGTTTCATCACGAACTTCAAGACCGACGGCTACACAGAAATGCAGTTCGCCGTCATGAAAGAATCCACCACAAACGTCCGCACCAGGCTCTTCCTCGACATCTGCCAGGCCTGCTACCTCGAATACCAGCGCACCCTCCGCGAACTCCACGCCGTCGACTTCGAGGACATGATCAACGACTCCGCCCGCGCCCTGCGCGAATGCGCCCGTCTCCGGCAGCGCCTGCCCTTCAAATACATCATCGTCGACGAATACCAGGACATCTCCCGCCAGCGCTTTGACCTCACCAAAGCCCTGCGCGAAGTCTGCGACGCCAAAGTGATCGCAGTCGGCGACGACTGGCAGTCCATCTATGCCTTCAGCGGCTCCGACATCACTCTGTTCACACAGTTTGAGAAAAAAATGGGCCCCGCCGCCATGCTCCGCATCGAAAACACCTACCGCAACGCCCAGGAACTGATCGACATCGCCGGCAGCTTCGTTCAGAAAAATCCCGCCCAGATCACCAAGACACTCCACTCCGAAAAGCGTATTGAAGACCCCGTGATCATCTACTCCTATGACGCCTCCCGAAAGGGCCTCGGGAAAAACCCGGGATACAGGCAGAACACCGGCTCCGGGCAAAACAGTACTTCCGGATATAATACCGGCTCCGGCACCGCCTACAACATGGGCCGCGCGATTGAAGCCGCCCTGGATCACATCGTCGAAAAACATAGTATCCTGCCGCAAAATAGGGAACTCATGTCCGGAAACC
>JAUNJS010000068.1 GCA_030533125.1 Eubacteriales bacterium
GGAGCGGCACCCTGCATCTGATCCCGTCGGTATACCTCTGCGGTCCGATGGGCGTGGGCAAGTCAACAGCCGTCCGGGAGATCGCAAAGAACCTTTCCGGTGAGATCAAAAAAGAAGTTCAGGTCACAGATATCCGCCTCCTGAACTTTTCCCCGGTCGACCTTCGCGGTATCCCGGCAGCGGATGCCGACAAACAATTCTCCGTCTGGCTCAAACCGAAGATCTTCGATCTGCCGGAGGATGAAGTGAGCATCCTTTTTCTGGACGAGCTGTCCGCAGCCCCGCAGTCCATTCAGGCTGCCGCCTACCAGATCGCCCTCGACAAACGCATCGGAGAGTTCGCACTTCCGAAAAACTGCATCGTGATCTGTGCCGGCAACCGGACAACGGACAGGTCCGTGGCTTTCCGGATGCCGAAAGCCCTCGCCAACCGGCTGATCCACTTCGAGATCATCTCCGATTTCGACAGCTGGCATGAGTGGGCCCTGTGTCACAACATCGACGCGCGCGTGATCGGCTACCTGGCCTTCGACAACAGCCGTCTGAACGCCGAACCGGAACTGGAGGAACTGGCATTTCCCACGCCCAGAAGCTGGGAATTTGTCAGCAGACTGCTGAAGACCACCGGCAAGTCCCCCGAAGATACACATGCCCTGATCTCCGGCTGCATAGGCGTATCGAATGCCCTCGAATTCGAAGCCTGGTGCCGGGTTTACAAGAAGCTCCCCAGGACCGCGGACATCCTGGCGGGCAGATACATCGACAAGGTAAAAGAGACGGATGTCATCTTCGCCCTGTTCTCCTCCCTTCAAGTCTGGATCTCCAACCACAGGACAACGATCAGTGACGAAGAGCTGGAGAACGCATGCAGATATGCATCCCGCTTTACCCCCGATTTTGCCGCTATGTTTTACCGCGGCCTGCTCGGCATAGAAGGCATGGAGAGGAGGATGGTGAAGACCCGGTCTTTTTCTGCATGGATGAAACAAAACAGCAGACTTATCTGATCACAGATCTGTTCACAGGCGGCTGCCGCCGGTTCTGCTTTATGCAGGTCAGGAAGGGAGGCGAAGATGGATCCTGCCAAAATGAATCTGATATTGAAAAAAATGACTGATGCCAGGGCGATCCTGATTAAAGAGAATCCTTTTTTCGGGCATCTGGCCATGGGGCTGCAGCTGGCCTGCGCCCCATGCGGAACAGCCTGCACGGACGGCAGCAGGCTGATCTTCGATCCGGACTTTGCCGCTAAGCTGTCCGGTATGGAAATGCAGTTCGTGATCCTGCACGAAGTGCTCCACTGCGTCCTCAATCACTGCACCAGAGGCAGAAACCTTAATCCCTGCATTTTCAATATTGCCGCCGATATCGTCGTCAATTCCACGATCCTGGACATGTGGGACAAAAAAACGGTCTTCATTGCCGGAGAAGAGGCCATGCACCTGGCACCGGACGGCAGGGAAGGCTGCCGGTATACAGCGGAAGAGATCTATCAGATGCTGCTGCAGGCAGATAACAATAACCGGAACAAGGGCCCCGGGAGAAAAGAAAACGGTGCGCAGGCAGGCCGGGATCATCCCGGCGCATCATCTTTTGACCGCCATGACCTGTGGCAGGGGATCGCCGACAGGACACGATTGCAGCAGGAATGGGACGGGAAGATTATGAGGGCGGCAGAAGCATGCGGTGATTCCTGTCTGGGAATGCCGCGGAATATCCAAAAGACCGTCCAGGCACTTACAAAGAAGGCGGGACTGGACTGGAAACAGCTGCTGCACGATTTCATCCAGTATGACCTGTACGACTACACATTCCTTCCGCCGGACCGTCGGTATGCCCATACGGGCTTTTACCTCCCGGCCTACAACCCGGATGAGGAAAACGGCTCCCCGCAAGACATCTGGATCTGCGTGGACGCGTCCGGTTCGATCTCGGGAAAGGAACTTTCCAGTGCCATGACGGAAATACAGGACGCCTTAAGGCAGACGGGACTAAAGGGCAGCATTTCCTTTTTTGACTGCGGGATCACAGCCCCTGTTCCGTTTGAAACAGAGCAGGAGATAAAGAGAATGACCCCGGCCGGAGGCGGAGGGACAAGCTTCCGGATCATCTTCGATTATATGCGGGCAAAGATGTCTGAGAACCTCCCAAAGGCTGTTCTGATCATCACGGACGGATATGCCTTGTGGCCCGCGGAAGAAGCCGCCATGGGCATCCCCGTGCTGTGGCTTATCCACGGAACCAGCAGCGCAAAAGTGCCCTGGGGGCGTGAAGTGAGAATAGATCTCACATAAAATCTTTTCAATTATAGTATGCCCACTATTCTTCGGGGGAAGAATGCTGCTTGCGCAGCGTAAATCCGGCGCGGGAAAAGAATCAAAACGCAAGTGTTTTGTTCGTTTACTATAATTGACGAAAAGGCGGCTTTTTACAGGCTTTCGTTTCCGACCCTGCAAAAACAGGCCCTGCAGCCCGCACAAATACCGGGGGTTCTCATGGGCAGGGGTAGAAACGAATCCTGTCCGACACAGGGCTTTTTTGATGGTGAGAATAGACAAAGCGTGCAGGGCATTGTATACTTTCTTTGGGTATTTCTGCCACAAAGATAGGATTCTAATTCATCACAATTCTGTTTGACGGAGGACATTCATGAAAATATCCCGTTTGGACTTTAACTGAATATGCAGGCAGTCTTTCCGATATGCAGGCAGTCTTTTCGGCTTCATGGACGGCCGGCTGGAACACAGGCGCCGGCTGTCATGTTTTACGCAGTTTTTTGCGACGGAATAAAAACGTAATGTATGGAGGAGTATGATGGTGTAAACAGAGGACAGGCGCTTTAGTCTGGTCCCTCTGTTACATCATTTTTGTCATATCAAGAACCATGAAAACACAGGAGGCACAGACATGGCAGAACGATATCTGGTTATAGCGGAGGTTTCGCAGAAGCAGTCTTATATTTTCAACAGGAATGAGTTGAAGATCAACGTCAGGAACTCTTCTGCAATCGCTATGGTCACGGAGTCGGATTATTTTAAGAGGGCAGCGGGGGACCTGTATTCGGAGCAGGAGAACCTTGTCTATGCGGGGGGCGGTCATTCGGTTCTGGAATTCATTGCGGCTTCGGAAGGGGAGGCAGAGGAAAAGGCCAGGCGTTTCTGCCGCCTGCTGACGCTTAAGGTATATGAAGACTTTCCGGATATTGCCTTTTTTACGGCGATTATGAAATATGATCAGAAGGCGTCTCCGTCCCGGAATCTCCGGGCGCTGAGCGGTCTTCTGGAAGACAAAAAGAACAGAAGGCTGGCGTCTTTTCATCAGGGGTCGTTCGGGATCGAGATGACAGATCCCAATGATCTGCAGCCAATCCGTGTCCTGCAGGAAGGCGAGGAGAAGGCGCTTGCGCGCCTGATCGACAGGAAAAAGCGGGAGGATGATGAAAAAGTCCTGCCGGCCGGTTACAGGCAGCCGGAACGGTTTGCGGAACTGGGCGGTACGAAGGACTTGTCCAATTTCATTGCCGTGGTCCACATTGACGGCAATGGAATGGGCAGCCGCGTCAGCAGGTTTTATGAAGATCTGGAGAGCAGGGACCTGGGCTGGGAGGAATTCAGGATCGAGATCCGGAGGTTCAGCGAGCAGATAGACCGGGATTTCAAATCAGCCTTTAAAGATATGGACGGGCAGATCGTCGAAAACATCGAGGCGGGCAGGCTGGACGCGCTTTCTCTGCAGAAGGGAGTCCTTCCTGTGCGCAGGATCATCACTTCCGGCGACGATATCTGCTATGTGGCCGAGGGGAGGATCGGACTGGAAAGCGCCGCAGCTTTTCTGCGCAGTCTTGCGAAAAAGACCGGATATGACGGGAAGCCTTATGCCGCCTGCGCCGGCGTCTGCCTGATCCATCAGAAATATCCTTTTTACCGTGCCTATGAGCTGGCGGAAGAATTGTGCAGGTCTGCCAAGTCCTATGGCGCAAAGCTCTCGAAGGCCGACAACGGCGCTTCGGTTTCGGCGATCGACTGGCATATTGAGTTCGGAGAGATGCAGGATTCCCTGGAGGAGATCCGGCGGCAGTATGAGACGGCGGACGGAAACAGGCTGGAGATGCGGCCATATGTCGTCTGCACGGGCGCGGACGGGACTGCCGTCCTGCCCGGGAGGCTGTACAGCCACTTCCGCAGCCAGATGGCCTCGATCACATCGAAGACGGAACTCTATCCCGCCGGCAAACTCAAGGAACTCAGGACGGCATTGAAAAAAGGGGAGGATGCTGCAAAGTATTACCTGGTCCATAACCACATGTACGATGTCGCTCTCGAACGTTACCAGGATGTCGTTACGGAGCTGCTCGCGGAGGGAAAGACACCGGATCTCTGCGGCAGCGGACTGGACAGAACTCTGTTCATAGCGGATCCGTTTGCGGAGGATTCTGATAAAAAAATTCGTAAGCATTCGACGCTCTTTGATGTGGTGGAAATGATGGATACATTTCTTCTTCTGGAAGAAAAGAAAAAAGAGGTGGCGGTGTGAAGACAATACAGGTCAACATGACACTTTTATCGGACACGATTTTCGGAAGCGGAAGGTCAGTTCCCGGGCAGGAGGATATTTCTGTGCTCCGCGACGCAGACGGCTTCCCCTATTACAGGGGATCCACCTTCAAGGGGATTTTCCGTGAAGAGCTGGAGCGCTATACACGATGGGCAGGCTTATACAAGCCGGATCCGGAAGGGGATGGAACAGAGAATCCCGGGAAGGAGAATCCGGTTGTCAGGAGGCTTCTTGGTTCCAACAGGGGAGTCGGAGAGAGATCCGGCTGCATGGCATTTTCTGATTTCATGCTTCCGGGATCGGTGAAGCACTTCGTCCTCGGGGAGCTGGGAGAGGGCTCTGCGGAAGAAGTGTTGGATGCGTGCACGCATCTGCGCGCTTTCACGCAGATCTCCGAAGACGGGACAGCCGAACATGGGACCCTCCGGATCGCCCGCTGCGTCAACAGGGGCCTTGTTTTTCAGTCCCGGATTTCCATGCCGGAGGAGGATGAGGAACTGGTCCGGGAGGTGCTTTCCATGATCAAATGGATCGGTACCATGCGGAACAGGGGATTCGGGAAAGTGCGTATTCAGTAAGGACGGGAGGAAGTCATGCCGCGTTTCAAATACATCATTCAGAATCTTGAACCTGTGAGGATCGCCGACAACAGCAGCAGCCAGATGGGACAGACATCTTCGCTCCGCTATATTCCCGGCGCTGCGGTCCGGGGCGCTGCGGTCAGTGCCCTGCTGCAGATTCAGGGAGCAGAGCGTTTTGAAGAAGTCAGGCAGACCCTGCTGTCTTCCGCCGTCCGTTTTTCCAATGCCATTCCCTGTATCCCGCACGCAGCGCTTTACGCGGAGCCGCAGGATGCAGCCGCGGGCAGCTTTGCAGACGGATCTTCGGTGGGCCATGCGGGTATTTCCGCGAATGCGAATACATCGTCGGATACATCCGAGGACAGCGCTGCAGGCGCAGGAAGAGACCCGGAAGACTATATAGAGCTGATTCCGACACCACTGGGCTTCTATGAGAGCAAGAGCGGGGATCGCTTTGTCAATGTACTCAGGACCGGAGAGGTGGACGACGGGATGAAGCGCGCCGGAATCGGCGAGTTCTGCATCCTGGACGGAACCGGGGTCACAGGATTCCATGTGGTCCCGGGATCGGATATGAAGAATAATCTCAACACGGGAGAAGGGGACGACCAGAAGATCTTCCGCAGTGAGTACATTGAGCGGGGCCATCTGTTTGCCGGCTATGTTTTCACGCAGGAGGAGGAAATGGCGGGCCTCATCGAGAAGGTCTTTGCGGGGATTCCGGAAAGGGAACTGCGGATCGGCAGCGGCCGGAATCAGGCTTCCGGCAGATGCCGGATCCTTGCAATGGGGAGGACACAGGACTATCCGGGCAGTGAATATGGGAAAAAGGGGGAAATCACAAGTCCCGCCTATATGGAACTGCTCTCCGATACGGTTATGCGGGGGGAAAACGGAGAGTACTGCGGTCTGAACCTGCGCGCCCTGGAGGAGTGTTTTGGCGTGACCGGCCTTACGGTGGAGCGGTGCGCTTCTTCTGTGCGGACTGTGCAGGGCTATAATTCGACCTGGAGGGTGCGGACGCCCTCGGCGGTCATGTACCGGAAGGGGAGTGTTTTCCGGCTGACTTTTCAGGGGACGATCCGCAGGCAGAAGGCGGAAGAAGCTATGCAAAAGGGAATCGGAATCCGCCGCAGTGAGGGCTTCGGACAGATCCTCTTCCTGGAGGACTATGAGAATATCAGTGAAAAGAAGAACGGCGGAGAAGCACTGTATAAGCGGTACAGGCTCTTAGGGAGGGAGTCCCTGGATGCGCAGGAAGAAGACCTGGCACGGGTAAAGGGAGAGATCCCGATCGTCCGCCCGAAGGACCTTCCCGCAGAGGAGCTGCACTGCCTGCAGCTGATCGCGTCTTCCGCCTACATGCAGAAACTGGAAAGAGCCGTGCCTGCCTGCATACAGGCGCAGGAAAAGGCGGGGGCACTGACCGGAGGCATCAGCAGTTCGGTGCTGGGGAACCTGGAAGCCATCATGACAGCCTGGAGATATGATTATCGTGCCGCGAAGAATAATCTGTATGAATATTTCAGACACGCCGGAGAGAAAGAAAAAAAGCAGCGAATCCACAAAGAGGCGAGAGAGATCGGAAAAGTGGAGAAGACCTGCAGGAAGATCCTGGAGCTGGATGTGTACGGACTGGAGCGTTTTCTGACCGGTACAGAAAGCGTAAAGGAGACCTTTATGGATCTTTCCAAAGAAGAACTGCTCAGTGAAGCGCAGCTGGGGACGCTCCGTCTGGATCTCCTGATCGGAATGATTCGCTACCACAACAAGCAGAACGGGAAGAAGGAGGCTTAAATGGCGGTATTGACGTATGATGTGATCCATCACTACAAAGTAGATGCTGTTCTGACACAGCCTTTGCATATCGGCAGTGCGGGCGGGAACCGCGAGGAGATTCTGATCCATCCCGTGACCAGGGCTCCTTTTATCCAGGCGTCCGGGATTGCAGGTTCCTTCCGGAGTTTTTTTGAGACGAAGTGCGGACCGGATGACGGCGCGGTGACAGAGCTTTTCGGCAGTGCCGGGAATGATCCGAATGACCATCCGAGCCGGATCCGCTTTTCGGACGGTGTTTTTTCCGGGGATCTGAAGGTGGAGCGGCGGCCGCATGTGAAGCTTGATCCGGCTTCCGGGACCGTCGCATCGGAGGGCGCGTCCGGAGCCGGCACAAGGTTTGATACGGAGTATATCGGGGCCGGCGCAAAGTTCACGTTCGAAATAGAAGTCTATAGTCTCGAAGATCACGCGGCACAGGATCTCGAGGACGTCGAAACCATCCTTGCCGCACTGCATGGGGAGCAGATCCAGCTGGGCGCCCATAAGAGCACCGGAAGCGGATACCTTAACGTCGAAAAGGCAGTCCGGCACAGCTTCCTTATGACGGATGGGGAGGAGAGGCGCAAATGGATGCATCCGGAGGAGACTCCTCTGCCGGAGTATGAAGATCTGGAACTCAAGGACGCTGTTCCGGCGGGAACGGCTTATTATCTCACGCTCCGCGGCAGGACGCAGGGGGATCTCCTTATCCGGGCGATCGCTGTGGCGGGCGTCGGAGAGGAAGCTCCTGACAGCAGCGGCATACAGAATGCAAAGGGGGACTATATCATCCCCGGCAGCTCCTTGAAAGGTGTGGTCAGGAACCGGGCAGAGGTCATTGCGGCATACCTGGAGAAGACCGGTAAGACCGGCGCGCGCGCCGAACAGCTGATCCTTGACGCTTTTGGCGGCCGCAGGAAAGATGCTGATAAAAAAGACAGGGATACCGGCCGGCGCGGCAATCTCTATTTCATGGATACGGTCGTGGGAGACAGGGAGGCGAATGAAAAAGCCCCTCTGCAGCACAGGATCCATATCGACAAACTTACGGGCGGCGTCATGTACGGCGGAAAGTTTTCACAGAAGAACGTGTTCGGGGAAATGACGATCAGGATCCGTGTCATGGACGAAAACATTCCGGACAGGAGCTGCGGGCTTCTCCTCATGGTTCTGCGGGACCTCATGGCCGGTTTGTACAATCTCGGGAGCGGATACAGCATCGGGAAAGGATTTCTGGAGATCGATTCAATAGAGATTCTGGATGCGGAAGGGCATAAGGCTGTGCTGACCCGCGAAGGAATCCGGGATGACAGCAGCCTCATTGACCGCTGTATGAAAGCTCTTACCGGGTAAAAGGACAGGAAAGCCCCTTCCGGATGCGCGGAAGAACGGCAGGGACATAAGGCAGGTTCCTGTTGGAGCAAGGAATCTGCTGAGTCGGTGGAAGATTCCAACGGAAGGAGCAGGACAGCATTCGATGTCGAATTACACAAACAGTATTTACAGTCGGGAGGGATAGAATGAAACAAGCCAATGCGCAGGCATACCGGATCGAGAAGCTGCCATGGGAACAGGCTGTCTTACCGGAGATGCTGCGGCAGTATGAGTTTGCCATATTGAATTTGATCAGCAGTTTTACCCTGGACAGGGCATCCGTGTTTGCAGATGCGGAGATTCCCTGGAGGGAATGCCTGGAAGCCTGGTTCTTTTCCCCTGATGCTGCCCTCCACTTTTATGAGGGCGAGGACGGACCTGAGGCCGTCCGCATCACAGAGGGAGAAGCCTCCGAAGAAGAAGCAGTGCTGGAGCAGAGATACCGGATCAGCAATTACAAAGACTGCAATGACAAGTCTTTCAGCCGCCTGGGAAGGGTGCTGGTCGTAAAAGAGTACCTGTGCGCGGACAAGGACGGCCAGATGCAGGTCATCCTTACCAGGCCTGCAGATATTGAACCTTGATATAACATGTCAGATGGTTTCTGAATCCGGAGCCGCAAAAACAGGTCAGAGGGGTCGTCCCTTTCATCACACCGGAACTCTGGACAGTCTGGTCCGGGTCGGGATTGACGAGTACAGATCTGCGGAAGAACGCGTATCTGTTATGAGACTCAATATGATGCCCCAATGGGGTATCAGTGAGTCAGGCATCTGCGGCAAAAACTTGCCGCAGGTAGGAGGAGAGTACACATGGCAAATGATAATATCGATATTGACGCGTTGATGAGGCGGATGAACAGCGGCGGGAGCCGTTTTGAGGATACTTCTTCTGCGGGAAGAAGGGATCAGAAATACGGAGGAAAGGGAAAGCAGGATTCAGGAAACGGCAGAAACCGGCAGAACAGCAGGAATGGCGGAAACGGTGCCGACGGACGCAGGCAAAACGGGAACCGGAACGGAGATCGGAACAGAGGTTACCGGACCTCCTATGTGGGCGCGCCCTACAACTTCGTGCCGGTTCCAAAGCCTTTTGCGGTCAGGCCTGAAAAGGGCGATTCCGGACTGACACTCGGCGAAGGTAACCCCGGGATCCGGCACGATCTCATTGACCCTTCTCTTTATACGGGAGAGCTTCATTATACGGCGGAAGCAATGACCCATTTGTTTATCAGTGACGGGACAAAGCACAAGGACAATACGGACATTTACCCGCAGTTTGTCAGAGACCTGTATGGCAGGCTGATCCTTCCCGGGAGCAGCGTCAGGGGGCTGATCCGCAGTAATGCCCAGATCCTGGGTATGGGAGACATCGGAGGGGATGTGGACGATTACAGCCTTCTGTTCCGCGCCGTCGCGACCGGAATGCGGGATGAGCGCAGGCTGTATGCGGATATTCTCGGCGCAAAGCAGGTCATGGTAGATGGACATCAGACCGGAGTCCTTACAAATGTCAGGGCGGGATATCTGTGCAGAGAAAATGGAAAATACTTCATCTACCCTACAGTCAGGGTGCGCCTGCCTGCGCAGTTCGGGGAAATGAACTACTACGTTCTGAACGAGAGATGGATCATTGAGGACCATCTGAAAAACCCTGCCGACACCAGATTTTCATTCTTTCTGGACAACCCGAAAAAACATATGCAGTACGACCCTTCTGTCAGGATGCGCCGGGAAGAGAGAACTGACAGGCAGGGCAGAGTATCTGTGCATTACAGGGGCAGACAGAACAGAGATTACCAGCCCTACTCGGAACCGGTCATTTATAAGCTTTCCGGCGACCGGAATGTTGTTTCTGTCCGGAATGGACCTCTGACGGAGGAAATGCGGGAGCAGGGATACCGGGAAGGGTATGTCCTTTCTTCCGGTATTATGCAGGAAAAAAAGGCACAGTACATTATTCCATGCATAAATCGCGATACGGAAAACAGGGTGGAGATCCTGCCCGAAGACCTGCGTGCCTATCAAATCGATTATGAGAAAAAGAAGAAGGCCCTCGGAGAAAAACAGGCTTCCTTTTTCGCCCTTCCGGAGGAAGGGGAGATGCGGCCCTGCTTTTACGTGGGTCCCGACGTGAACCCGGAGAAAAGAACCTATTTTGGCTTTACTCCCAGGCTGCGGCTCTTCTACAGCCATACAGTCAAGGAATATCTGGGTAGGGAGCACACAGGCAAGACCTTCGACATTCCTTCTGCCATCTTTGGCTACTCCCGCGGGAAGGAAGCTTATAAATCCAGAGTTTCCTTCGGGGATGCCGTTGTCGAAGAAGAGAAGGAAAACAGGGATGGAAGCAGGGATCCCGGGTACAGGAATGTTCCCCTGATCCTCTCGGAACCCAAAGCTTCCAGTGTGGCGGACTATATCCGGCAGAACGGAGTTTCGGTAAAAAAAACTTACAATACAGACCGATTCCAGCTGCGGGGAGTCAAACAGTACTGGCTCCATAAAGAGGCACAGAAGCCCGACATCGACCTGTCCAGGCAGGGAAAGATGGTCACCTGGCTCAACCCTGTAAAACCCGGGACAAGGTTCCATGGCATTGTCCGTTTCCACAATCTGACAAAGGAGGAACTGGGCCTTCTGCTGTGGAGTATCCGCCTGGAGGAAGACTCCTGGATGAATCTCGGCCAGGGCAAGCCCTACGGATACGGCGCAGTGAAGATCACAATAGACGATCTGCGGGTCGCTGACCCGGAGCGTGCTTATGATCCCGGAAACTTTTCTATGACACCATGGGAAGAGAAGAAGCCGGATATCGATGCCTTCATTAACCGGTTTAAGGAATATATGGGAAAACATACGCCCGGCACAGTACCTTATGACCAGAGGGAGCATGTCCGGATCTT
>JAUNJS010000360.1 GCA_030533125.1 Eubacteriales bacterium
CCATACAGTGATGGGACGGATGAGGCCGAGCTTCATGCCGTCTTTGCGCGCCTGGCGGACAGCCGAGCGGCAGACACGGGAGGAGATGCCGTAGGCCACGAGCACCAGATCCGCGTCTTCGACCATGAAGGACTCCCAGCGCTGCTCGTTGTCGTGCATGGTCCTGACTTTCTCACGGAGGTTCTTGTTGTAGACTTCATACCCCTGGTAGTAGCTGAGGTTGTAAGCCTTGTTCTTCTTGACGCCGTGGGGCTTGCCGGTCAGCGTGTAATCAAATTTGTCTATATCGTGCTCCTTCGCGTCGGGGAGGAAGACCTTCTCGATCATCTGGCAGACAGCGCCGTCGGAGAGGATCTCGACGACAACGCGGTACTTCTCGGCGATGTCGAAGGCCTCGTAGGTGAGGTCCGCGCACTCCTGGACGGAAGCGGGAGCGAGGACGATCAGCCTCTTGTCGCCGTGTCCGCCGCCGCGGGTGGAGACCCAGTAGGGATCCTGTCCGGCAGTGATCTCGCCGTCGCCCAGGCCGTAGCGCATCGCGTTGACCAGGACCGCGGGAAGCTCCGCCGCGGAGAGGTAGGAGATCTCCTCCTGCTTGAGGTCAAAGCCGGGACCGGAAGAACTGGACATGCAGCGCGCGCCGCAGGCCGCCGCGCCGAACAGCATGCTCATGCTGGCGATCTCGTTCTCGCCCTGGATGAAGACGCCGCCGCGCTCTTCCATGTGGTCGGCCATGTACTCCAGGATCTCGCTCTGGGGGGTGATCGGGTAGCCTGCGTAGAAACGGCACCCGGCGCGGAGAGCGGCTTCGGCAATGGCTTCATTGCCCTTCATCAGAACATATTTTTTATCCATGTTTACCATTCCTTTCTGAAGCATCCTGCTCCACTCATTCCACCGTGAACACGTAATCCGGACATACCTTGTAGCAGATGCCGCAGCCGATGCACAGATCCTGGTCCACCTCGATGATCTCGTAGCCTTTCCTGTTGACTGTTTCAAGCGGGATGATCGCTTTTTTAGGGCAGTTGTTCACACAGATCCTGCAGCCCTTGCACAGCTCGACGTTTGCGCTTGCTTTCGCCATTTTCAGCCTCCTTCTTTTCAAATACCGAAATGTCTGGACGTCAGATACCAGAAATGTCTGAACGTTTTTTGATGTTCCTTTGTCTTGCTTCTGAATTATTTTTGATGCTTCCTATACTGTCTGTGGCAGGCTCCTTATTTTCTGACTATTACCGTTATTCCGTAAAGTTAGAGCGATTTTGTTTTTTGCCGTTCCTCTTTGTGATATAATTATTATCGTATAGTCAGTGGATACAGAATATGAAAAGCGCGCCACAAAGCGGGCAAAAATGGACATACTTGTATGATATCTGGTCATGGAATTGGAAAATATTGCCATTCGCAGCTCATCGGCAGATGACATGCAGAGCTGCGGGCAGCGACAGAATAGTGATGAGGGTGTTAATTATACAGGGTATTGTTGAAACGGCAGACCATATAACAAAACAGCTTATACGCACATAATCCGCAGACATAAGGGAATATCAAGGGAAAACAGGACGGGGGGATTCTGTATATGGAAATAAAGAACCAGGCTGCAGGCCGGACAGAGAACTATGAGGGAAAATACAAGATTGACAGAACAACGCTGGAGGAGGTCTGGAAAGAGTACGATGCAGGCTTTTCTTTTTACGCCTCGGAATGCTATCCCAACCGTTTCCCGGAAGGATACTACCCGTGGCATTGGCATGAATACGTTCAGTTTTTCTATGTGCTGAAGGGTGAAATCACTTACCAGCTTCTGGACGGCACTCATACATTTCGTGAGGGAGAGGGCGGTTTCATTAATTCCAATGCCCTGCACACGCTCAAAAACGCTTCCGGCGGTAATCCGCTTATGATAGAAGAACTGCTGTACCCCACCTTTATCGGAGGGATCGAGCATAATGACATCATGGCAAAGTATGTCCTGCCTGTTTCAGGGGATGAATCTTTCGCCATGTTCCGACTGGAAAAAGATGTCCCCGAGCATCAGAATATTCTGCGTCTCCTTCAGGAAATGTACCGTCTTTATACGGATAGAGAAGAGGGTTTTGAGCTGCAGATCCATGCCAGGATTTCCCTCCTCTGGGCGGATTTTTACAGACTCACAAAGGACCGGAGACAGGCAATACATGCTGACGTCTCCTCCACAGGACGTCTGAAGGCGATGATGCTTTACATTACAGAACACTTTGCCGATAAGATTACCCTGGACGAGATTGCCGCTGCAGGCACCTGCTCCAGGCGCGAATGCAACCGCACTTTCCAGACCCGGTTAAAACTGACCCCTTTCCAGTATCTGTCCCAGATTCGCATGAATAAAGCAGTGACCATGCTCCGCAACACCAACATTCCAATTACAGAGCTCGCCGAAAATTGCGGCTTTTCAGACAGCAGCCATTTCACTAAAGCCTTCAGGGCGGAATACGGTGTTACTCCCAGACAGTACCGCACCGGAAACATTGTCGTCCCATCCTGATGCCGGAACGCTTTCTGCAAATTTCCCAATAAAAAAGTACTGTTGAAAAAGCAAACTTATCCATTGACATAAAAGCGAATATGCTATAGTACATGATATATCATTATTCTGTACAAAATCTGTACAAGTACACAAAAACAGACAGGTACTGTCATTTTGGATACTGTGTGAGGAAGATAGTTTTATGATTGAAGCAATCAACACTCTTGGCAGGTTCTGCGGTAGAAGAGATGTAGAGGAACTTGACAGTGCATTGCTTTACCAAAAATACGGGATCGGCAAAGCTGATGTGATGGTACTTTTCGGCGGAAGCGTTCTGGCCGGCGGAGATCTCTTCGCAAAAGCGATCAGGGACGAAATCGCTAAAACTTACATCATTGTCGGAGGAGCCGGACATACCACCGAAACGCTGCGTCAACAGGTAAACAGGGAATGTCCGTCTATAGAAACCGCCGGTCTTTCCGAGGCCGAGGTATTTCAGCGGTATCTGCAGGAGGTTTACGGGTGCCGGGCGGATTATCTTGAGACCAAATCCACAAACTGCGGGAACAACATCACAAATCTTCTTGCGCTGTTAAGGGAACACCACATTCGGTGTGACAGCATTATTCTTTGCCAGGATGCAGCCATGCAGGCCAGAATGGATGCCGGTCTGCGGAAATATACAGGCGATTCGGTAAAAATTATCAACTACGCCTCCTATGCCGCAACTGTCTGTGAAGGAGAATCGGGTTTGTCTTATGAAGAAGAGATACACGGCATGTGGGATGTTGATCGATATATCAATCTACTGATGGGAGAAATCCCAAGGCTGACAGATGACGTGAATGGATATGGTCCGGCCGGTAAGCAATTCATTGCGCATGTAGACATCCCGGTAAACGTAAAACTATCTTTTGAACTTTTAAAGACCGGGTTCGGAAAGCAAATCAGAGAAGCAAATCCCATGTTCGCATCCTGTTGACAAATCCGGATGAAGGATGAGAACCGGCACTTGAATCAGTAATTTGGTCAGGAATGTATTGAACATTCATGCTGAGGGCTGAAGGATTACAGGGAGATTTCAATGGTTAAAATAAAGTGCCTTTTTGGCAGACATACCTGGGACGGCTGCAAGTGCGCAGTCTGCGGCAGGATCAGGGACGAGGGGCATATCTGGAACGGCTGCAAGTGCGCGGT
>JAUNJS010000069.1:0-7117 GCA_030533125.1 Eubacteriales bacterium
CGCGGGCTGCGACTTCCTTGGCCTGGACATCGGCGGGAGCCTGCTCATAGCGGGCGAACTCGTACTCGTAGTCGCCGCGTCCGCCGGTCATGGAGCGGAGGACGGTGCAGTAATCAAACAGCTCGGACATCGGGACCTCGGCCTCGACGACCTGCTTGCCGTTTCCGATGGGGTTCATTCCAAGCACTCTGCCGCGGCGCTTGTTCAGGTCGCCCATAACGTCGCCGGTGTAGGAATCCGGGATCGTGACCTTGAGGGAGACGATGGGCTCGAGAAGAACCGGGTTCGCTTCCATGACGCCCTTCTTGAAGGCCTGGCTGGAAGCGGTCTTGAACGCCATTTCGGAGGAGTCGACGGGGTGATAGGAGCCGTCGTAAAGGACTGCGCTGATGCCGACGACAGGGTATGCCGCGAGCGGTCCCTTCTGGATGGACTCGATGATGCCCTTTTCAACCGCGGGGAAGTAGTTCTTCGGAACAGTGCCGCCGACGACTTCTTCGGAGAACACATAAGCCTCGTCCAGGTTGCCCGAAGGGGAGAAGCGCATCTTGACGTGTCCGTACTGGCCGTGGCCGCCGGACTGCTTCTTGTACTTGGAGTCGACATCGGAATTCTTGCGGATCGTCTCGCGGTAGGCCACCTTCGGCTTCGCGGTCTCGATCTCGACCTTGTACTCGTTCTTGAGCTGGCTCTTGATGACTTCGAGCTGCATGTCGCCGATGCCGTAGATCAGGGACTGGCGGTTCTGCGCGTCGTTGACCATCCTGAAGGTGAGGTCCTCGGAAGCGATTTTCGCCATTGCCTGGGCAATCTTGTCGATGTCGTTTTTATTCTTGGCGTTGTAACGGATATAGGTGTACGGCTTGGAGATCGCCATCTCTTCATAGGCGATCGGGAATGCCTTTGTGGACAGCGTATCGCCGGTCTTCGCGTCGCCGAGTTTGGCCACGGCGCCGATATCGCCCGCGTGAAGCTCCGCGATCTCGGAGGTCTTGTTGCCCATCATTGTGTAGAGCTTGCCGAGGCGCAGTTCGGATTCCAGACCGGAATCATAGACCGTTTCATCCGAAGAAAAGACACCGCTGCGGATCTTGATCAGGCTGTAACGGCCGATAAAGGGATCCACAATGGTCTTGAAAATGAAGGCGGACTTCGGCTGGCTGTCGTCGAATGCCGCCTCGAAGGCCTCGCCGGTGCTCATGTTTTTGCCGGTGACCCTGCGCGCATCGGGGGCGGGCATGTAGCTTACAATATCGTCCAGCACAGTGTAGACACCGAAGCACTGTGTGCTTGCGCCGCACTCCACAGGAATGACAGAGCAGTCCTGAATGTTCACGCGGACAGCTTCGGCGATCTCCTCGGGGGTGAACTCATCGCCGCCGAAATAACGCTCCATGAACTCCTCATTGGTCTCGGCGACCGTCTCCATAAGCGTCTCGCGGTAGTGCTCCAGGTGATCCTGCGCGTCCGCGGGGACATCGCACTCCTGCGCGGCCTTGGGGCCCCATTTATAACCTTTTTCAGAGATGACGCTCACAGCGCCGACATGCTTGTCGCCTTCCGTGATCGCGAAATGGAACGGAACGATCTTCGGACCGTACATCTCGGACAGGGCTTCGTAAGTCTTGTCATAGGAGGTGTCGTTGACGTCCATATCGGAGATATAGAACATTCTCGGCAGATTGTATTTCTCGCACAGTTCCCATGCGCGCTCCGCGCCGACTTCGACACCGGCCTTGCCGGAAACAACGATAATCGCCGCGTCCGCGACACTGATGGCTTCTTCCACTTCGCCGATGAAATCGAAATATCCGGGGGTGTCAAGGATATTGATTTTGCATCCCTTCCACTCGACAGGAATCAGGGACGTCTTGATTGAAAAGCCCCTCTTCTGCTCTTCCTTCGTGAAATCGGAAATGGTATTGCCATCCTCAACCTTGCCCATTCTGGAAGTGACGCCTGCCAGATTGCACATGGCCTCCACCAGCGTTGTCTTGCCTGCCCCGCCGTGCCCGAGCAGAACGATATTTCTGATTTTATCAGTTGCGTAAACTTTCATTTGTGACCTCCACTGCATTTTTCTGGTTCATATATTCTGGCAAAAGAACCCTTCTCTGCTTTCAGGGATTGTCTGAAACGCTTCATAAACACCCGGAATCAATTGAAGAATCTATGCGGAAAACACGATTCGGAACAGTTTCTTCGATCTGCCATTCGGAATGCATGATTCGGAGCCGGTTTCAGAATTCAATTTTCCGGATGTTTTAAAGCCATTTCAAAGCCGGTGAAAAGACAATAAAAAGGCACTTTTGACAAAAGCCTTTGTCCATTCTACTAAAAATGTGTTCGTATGACAAGTAGATTTCCAAATATTTTCGTCCGCACAGACTTCCGGATATCTTTTCGGCAGTTTTGCGGTCAGAACGGTCAGAACCGGATCCATCCGAGGACGCCTGCAATGGAGCTCAGCAGGATAACGATGATAAAAAGAGGACAGATATGCAGGATCATGAACACAAACACACCCTTTCGATGAAAGCCGTGGCCGTCGCTGAGGACTTCCCCGACGGCTGTTTCCATGGTCATGCGGCGGATCACGAGCAGGCAGACACACAGAGCCGCAATGGGCATCATCACGGAATTGGAAAGAAAGTCGAAGAAGTCGAGAAACTGCATTCCGATTACAGTGACACCGGCCAGGGGACCGTATCCGAGGCACGACAGTGTACCCAGCACGAGCATGACCGCGCCGACCAGAAATGTGCCGGCCGGGCGGCTGCAGCCGAACTCGTCGACCACGGTCGAGACGACGCTTTCCGTCAGGGCGATGGCGCTTGTGAGCGCCGCGAACAGGACCAGGGCGAAGAACAGGAACCCGATCAGATGGCCGAACCCCATGCTTGCGAAAATTTTGGGCATGGTAATAAACATCAGGGAAGGGCCTGCTTTGAGGGCTTCCGGATCCCCTCCGGAAAACGCGAAGACGGCCGGAATAATCATCAGGCCGGCAAGGATCGCGATCCCGGTGTCAAAGATTTCGACCTGCACAGTGGCGGCTTCAATGCTGACATCCTTTTTCATATAGGAACCGAAGGTGATGAGGATGCCCATGGCGATGGAAAGAGAATAAAACATCTGTCCCATCGCGGAGACGACTGTCATCCAGGAAAAGTTCTTCGGGTTCGGAACGAGGAAATATTTGACGCCTTCGAGCGCCCCGGGCCTGGAGACCGCGTAGACGCAGATGATGACGGCGAGCACGATCAGGACCGGCATCATGAATTTGGAGACGCGCTCGATGCCGTTCTCGACTCCCAGCAGGATGACGCACAGGACCAGCCCCACAAACACAATAAACCAGAACTGCGCTTTCATGCCGTCCGAGATAAAACTGCCGAAGTAGGCGTCGTCGGCGAGACCGCGCACATTCCCCCGCGTGTATTCAAACAGATATTTACAGACCCAGCCGCCGATGACCGAATAATACGGACAGATGAGCATCGGAACGATCGCGTTGACCCAGCCCCCGAACCGTGATCCGGCGCTGTCGCCGTACGCGCGGAAAGCTCCCACCGGACTCTTCCCGGAATTTCTCCCGATCGCTGTCTCGGCGATGATCATCGAATAACCGAATGTCAGCGCCAGAAGGATATAAACCAGCAGGAAGATTCCTCCTCCGTATTTCGCGGCGAGATAAGGAAAACGCCAGATATTGCCCAGGCCGACCGAGGCGCCCGCCGTGGCCAGCACATAACCGATTTTGCCGGAAAACCCGCTCCGTCCTTCAGTTTCCATTTTAAACTATCTCCTTTCCATGCGTTCCCGGAATGCTTCCCGCGGATGCCCGTTCCCGGTTCTCCGGCCCCGCTCCGGAACGCGGCGCAAAAACCGGGATCCGCGCAAAATGCCGGATCCCGGTTTAGCATCATCGCAGGGCCGCTGACAGAATTCTTTTCGCCGGACTGCGCGGTCCGGCAGACTTGTCATGCCAGAAATGGATTCGAGGGCTTGAAGAGATATTTCTCCGAGAGATCCGCCAGGCTCGCCGCGCCGCACATCTTCATGGTATCGATGAGCTCCGCGCCGATTTTTTCCGTGTAGACGGCGACGCCCTCCGCGCCCCCGCCGTAGACTGCCGTCACATAGGGGCGGGCGATGAGCACGCCGTCCGCGCCGAGACAGAGCGCCTTGAAGACATCCACGCCGGAACGGATTCCGCCGTCGACAAAAATCTTCATGCTTCCGCCGACAGCCTGCGCGATCTCATAGAGTACCTCCGCCGTCGCGGGGCACTGGTCCAGGACGCGGCCGCCGTGGTTGGAGACGACGATGCCGGCCGCGCCGGCGGCGAGTGCCTTCTTCGCGGCGTCAACGGTCATGATCCCCTTGACGATAAAAGGCTTGCCGGCAGCCCTGACGATGTCCGCGAGCTCCTCGACCGTTTTGCTGCCCGCAGGGGGCTGCAGATTCTGCAGGAAAGGAAGGCCGGCCGCGTCGATGTCCATCGCGACAGCAAAGCATCCGGAGGATGCCACCAGGGCAAACTTTTCCTTCAGGGTCTCGACATCCCAGGGTTTCACGGTCGGCACGCCGAAGCCGCCCTTCGCGGCGATCGCGGCGCAGGCCGCTTCCATCACGGCGGGATTCACGCCGTCGCCGGTGAAGGCCGCGATTCCAGCATCCGCGCAGGCCGAGACCAGGATATCATTGTAGCCCACATCGTCGAGGCTGTCGCCGTAGTGGAGCTTCACGGCGCCGACCGGACCCGCAAAGAACGGGTACTTGACCGTATGACCGAAAAAGTCAAGAGAAGTGTCCGGTTTCACATTTTCGGAGATCGTATCGAGATTGATGCGGATCCGCCGCCACGCGTCGTAGTTGCGGATCGCCGTGTCGCCTACGCCCTTGGCGCCGGGCCCGGGCATCGTCGCGCCGCAGGCCTTTCCGTTGCAGACAGGGCAGGCTTTGCAGTAAGGCCCGATACATGTGCGCGCGTTTGTAAGTATATCCTGAAAAGTCATATTACCCTCCTTTCAGGGATGCGGGATGTCCGGCCGGAGGCCTGGAAATCCGTGGACTTGCCTATAACTCAGAACTTGAATATATCTTTTACTATATCTTCGCTCTTTACTATATCTTGCAACACTATTTAATCTTGGAACGCTGCTTTACAGCTCTAAAGATATATGGCTTATGGTCCTTCGCTCAGTTTTTAAACAGCGTGCCGATGATGCCTCTGCCGAGGCTGGCGCCGAGGTTGCCGCCGATCGTCTTGCCGAATTTTCCGCCGAAGGCGCCGCCGACTGCCTTGCCGGCCTCCCGGCCGACGGTGCCCGCGACAGTGCTGCCGACGGATTTCGCGGCGCGCTTTTTTGCGGCTTCCGCCCTCTGGGCTTCGCGCTCCTGCTCTCTCGCGGCTGCGGCCTCCGCTTTCTGCTGTTCCTTCGCGGCCGCGGCCTCGGCTTTGGCCTGTTCGGCAGCGGCGGCCTCCTCCAGGCCGAGGCGCTGCAGGAACTCATAGGCGGAATCGGGATCATAAGCTCTGGCATATTTCGTATAGAGCACACTGCCCTTGATGCTCTGTTCTCTCTCCGTGTCGCTGATCGCGCCCATGCGGCTCTGCGGCGGCAGGACGTATGCTTTTTCCACGACGGCGGGAATGCCGTCCTCGCCCAGGAAGGAGATCAGGGCTTCCCCGGTTCCCAGCGACTGCAGGGTGGAGTAGGTATTAAACGCGGGATTCTCGCGGAAGGACTGCGCGGCGGCGCGGACGGCCTTCTGGTCCGCCGGCGTGTAGGCGCGCAGCGCGTGCTGTACGCGGTTTCCGAGCTGCGCGAGAACGCCGTCCGGAATGTCGCGCGGATTCTGGGTGCAGAAATAGACGCCGACGCCCTTGGAGCGGATCAGCTTGACGACCTGCTCGATTTTGTCGAGAAGCGCCTTGTTGGCATCCTTGAAGAGCAGGTGCGCCTCGTCAAAGAAGAACACCATCTTCGGTTTAGCCAGATCACCCACCTCGGGCATCGATTCGAAGAGCTCTGACAGAAGCCACAGAAGGAAGGTCGCGTAGAGCCTGCCGTTGTTGATCAGGCTCTCGGAGTCAAGGATGTTGATCATCCCCTTGCCCCCCTGGCCGACCTGCATCCAGTCAGAGATGTTGAGCGCGGTCTCTCCGAAAAAGACATCGCCGCCCTCTCCTTCGAGCGCGACCAGCGCGCGCAGAATCGCCCCGATCGAGGCGCTGCTCATGCGCCCGTATTGCTCGACGAACTCCTTCGAATGCTCCTGGACATAGTTGAGCATCGCCTTGAGATCCTTGATATCGACCAGAAGAAGATCCCGGTCGTCCGCGATCCGGTAGACAATGCTCAGGATATCGGTCTGCAGGTCGTTGAGCTGCAGAATCCTCGACATCAGGAGCGGTCCCATCTCCGTGATGGTCGTGCGGAGCTGGATCCCCTTCTTTCCGTAAATATCCCAGAGTGTGACCGGATATCCCTGGTAGGAAAAGCCGTGTTCCGCGAGGCCGAACCGCTCGATCCTCGCCTGCATATCGGGGGAATCCGTCCCTTCGCCCATAATCCCGGCGAGGTCGCCCTTGACATCCGCGAGGAACACCGGGACGCCCATTTCGCTGAACGCCTCCGCCAGGACACGCGCCGTCACCGTCTTGCCGGTACCGGTCGCGCCCGCAATCAGCCCGTGCCGGTTCGACATTCTGGGCAGCAGGAAAATCCCCTCGCCCGAATCATTGTTTGCCAGCCAAATCTTTCCATCTCGCAGCATACCGTTACCCTCCTGAAGTAAATAGATATGTTTTACACTTTTTTATATCACACGGGACAGATCATGGACCCCATGATCCGGCACGTATATTTCTCTCGAAGCCGGATACTTCTGTCCGGAAACCGAAGATCCCTGGAATCTGACGCCATTAATTCTGACTCCATGGAGTCAGGCGTCCCTGGTCTGAGATATCCTCCGCGCGCGTCATCGTACGATTCCCGATCAAGAACAGCGCCGGAGCGCGGGCTTATCTGCGGCATCCCTCGTACGGGTTCAGCATGCCGGTCTCCGGAAAAGGCGCGAAGCAGATCTCCCCGACATGACTGTTGGA
>JAUNJS010000069.1:7127-11199 GCA_030533125.1 Eubacteriales bacterium
CCAGCTGCCGTCCAGATACTGCCAGCCCGTCAGCGGACGTCCGCGGTCAAAATAAAACCACAGCCCCGCTTCCTCATACCATCCCCGGTACAGATAAAAATGAATGATCCGGTAGATCTCGCGGTAGGTCGCCGCGTCGAAATGAATGCCGTCCGGGGAGCCGAATGTACTGCGGATCCGGCTGTAGGCGTCAATATATGTGACACCCCGCAGATTCTCCTGCGCGTACGCGTTAAAAGACTCGATGCGCGCGTTCTTGGCATTCGGGCTTTTTGAATCCACGACAGGGGTTACGGAAACGAAAAAAGTGCGCGCGCCGCGTTCTTTCCATTCGGCTGCCTTCTGATTCATATAATCGACATACCGGCCGACATTTCCGAGGTCGTTGACCCCCATCAGAATCACGACGTCCGTGTTTTCTCCGATCAGGCTCTCCGCCCCGGGTACGCCCGAATTGACCATCCAGCTGTAGCCCATGCTGTTTTTCGCGGACCAGTATTCTTCGGGGTCCCCGGGAACATACATCTGCATGCCCACTGTGCGGGAATCTCCGATCAGGACGGTTCGACGGGACGCGGCACCCTCTTCCGCTTCCTTCCGACTCTCTTTCCGGTCCGAAAACGGAATTATAAATGTACTGCTTCCTGCCTCCCGCTCCGGGAATAAACCGGAAACCGCGCCTCTGTTTTCATTCCACTCCGGGAATAAACCGGAAACCGGGGCGCCGTTTTCATCCTTTTCTGAAAACAAACCCGAATCCGGGGCGCTTTTTTAAATACGCTCTGTGAACAAACCCGAAAACCGGGCGCGGTCTTCAAACCCCCACCTGGGCGAGGGGTCTTATACAGTCACCTCCCCGGTTTCTTCACGGTCCGAAAACGGACCTGAGAACGGGGCGTCATCTTCGCCGCGCTTCGCAGACAGACCGGAATCCTCCTGCCGCGCGAGAACAGGGCCTTCGCTGCTGCCGGATTCCGGAGAATTTCCGTTTGTCTCTCCGTTTGCCTCCATTGCGGAAAACAGCTGTCCGAAAAACAGATTCTCCGGAAGCGGGGAAAAAGAGGCGTCGGATGACAGATCCTGTTCCGGCTGCTGCGGGGCTGTATCCTGCACAGGCAGGGGCCATACAATGACAGGGCTCTCTCCGTTACCGGTAGAGCCGGCGGAATATCCCGTTTCCCCGGAGTCCCGGGAGCTCCCGGAATCAGTCCGGGACGGATTCCCTGCGCCGGCAGAGGCTGTTTCCGCTTTCTTTCTGCCGGAGGAACTGTCGGATTTTCCTTCGTTCATTTCAGTGCGAAGGGAGGAGGCAAACTGCGGCATTTTTTCCTGTCCCAGCCTCATGATCCCGGCTGCGGCAGCCCCCAGCAGTGTCCGCGTCTGCTGTTGAATTATCCCGTCCGCCTTCTGCCGCACCGCGTTCCGGATTGCCGTCGCCCGGACCGAGTATTTTCGCAGATCCGGGGTGGGCGGGACAAAGCCGTCATATCCGGCGACCGTCTCTCCTGTAGCCTCCTGAAAATAGGGAAGCAGTTCCTCGGGGATTTCCGGAAGCTTTATGTGTTCCTCCTCGGGGAAATCATCAGGTTCCAGTTCCCATCTGCGGAGAACCTCCGCCTCATCCCAGCCGGCGTCTCCGGCTTCTATTTCTGTGGCTTCTGTTTCTGCTTCTGAGGCTTCATTCCCGGAGCTTTCTGCAGGATCCGCTTCCGCGCTTTTTCCGGCAGCTCCCCTGAAGTTTTCTGCAGAATCCGATTTCGCGTTTTTTCCGGCTGCTTTCCCGGAGCTTTCTGCAAAAGCGGCGCCGGATGCTTCTGCGGAAACAGCCGGCAGCCCTTCCTTCGGATTTTCTGCGGCCATCTCCGCGGCCATTGCCGTCCCGGCAGGGACGAAAGGCATCAGGCTCGCGGCGCACAGCGCGCCGGCAATTCCGGCCGCGGCGATCCGGACACGCGTATTCGACACGACGCCGGCCGGGAAAGTCAGCCGCGGACCGGAACCTTCGGCAGCAATCTGCCGGACTCCTCTTAGCGCGGTTCGCGGCTGCATGGACTGCGGTTCTTCTCCGGGTCCCGGGATTTTTTCGGAAAGCGGATTGATAGGATGCTTTTTATGAATGATTAGAAAATGTTCCTGTGTGTGATCCTGTTGCAATGGATTTTTCCGGTCCTTACTTCATTTACAAAACTTACAAAAAGACGAACTAATCTGTCGGTTTCTGCGTCCTGTCGTATATGCTGTGGCCGAGTTCTTTCCACAAAAGTCTGTATTTCGCGGCGCACAGGGCGTCCAGTTCGGAATCTTCCTTAACCATGATATACCGGCTGCTGAAGCTGTCATTTTTCACGGACTGCAGCATGAATTTTTCCGTACACACATTTAGAGAGAGATAATCCGGGAGTATGAACGAGACCTGGATGTGATTCTCTTCCGTGATTTTCGCGACAGTGTTTTCCCAGTACGGATCCAGGGAGGGAGGGGTGTGGAAAGCCGCGCGCAGGCCTGTGGTGCCCTCCAGCGACGCGGAGGTGTCCGTATACGGCATGCGCGAAATGAGCTCGGATTTATATTCCCGGAGCTGCTCCTGCGTGATGGAAGTGTCACTGACCTGCGGGAGCGCGAAGGCCGAGGGCTTCATCAGAAGATAGAAGGCAATGACCGCGATGACAGCCGCGCAGTTCACCCAGGGAAGCACGGCCCCGAATTCGATCAGAAACAGGGTGTAGGCAATCGTGATCGCCAGGAGCATCCGGTGCAGCTGATAAGGTTTATAAAGCAGGATCGTCGCCTCATAGATCATCGCGCCCGACAAAAGGAGCAGGAACAGAACCGCCGCGCGTCCGTCTTTCTTCCTCGAAATAAGGGAATACAGGTATTCGAAGAGCAGAATAACCCATTCGAAGAAGAACAGGAAACACACCCCGCCCGCCCAGCGGTATTCCCGGACGAGATCTGTGGCATCGCGGACGCTGTCTTTGTTGATCTGCACGAGGTTTCGCGCGATTTCCCCGACTTCGCCTCCGCGGATAATCTGCGCGAGGCGCATCGCGGGCGCGATCTCAAAATACTCCGCAATATATCCCATTGAAAAATACATCAGGAGCAGAGCTCCGGCCATGGCCGCCAGGATCGACAACGTATAAAGAAAACGGGCGATTTCCCCGATCCGCGGATTTCTGAACACGACGAGATACAGCGGAATCAGAAACAGCGCGAGAAAATACGGCCGCATGACGCCGAAACAGAACGTCAGGACGGTCATCGCGAAAATGGAAAGGTTTTTCATGAGACTGGGGGCTTCCGGGGTACGCAGATACCGGATGACGAGACCCATGAAAACAACAATATAAAAATGGTAGCTCGCCTCGGACATGCCGGACCAGGTATATCTCGCCACGATCAGCTGCGTCAGAAAAAACACCGCAAGCAGCACGGAGTTCTTCCTGCCGGGACGGGTCAGAAGGACAAAGAGCAGGTTGGCCAGAACCGCCAGGATCACATTGCAGAAATAAATGTAGTTGTGCGATGTATGCCCTGTGATGAAAGACAAAAGATAATAGGGAATATAGGTAAACAGATTATAGGGTCCAAAAGGAATGTTCCCGTTCGTGATCTCGTTGAATCCGGTGATTCCGCGCGGCACCCCGTAGGTGCGCATGGTATGGACGACGCGGAAATATCCGTTCTCATCGTTCCAGCCTGTATTCCACGCATCCAGACGGAGCGGATTTGTACCGGAAAAAAAGCCAAGAATCCATCCTGCGATAACAGGCGCCAGAATAATCAGCAGCCACAGCAGAAGGCTTCTTTTCTTTTTCATCGTATCTGACATAACAGTTATTCTCCATTCGAACAGGCACTGCAGGCAGCGCGCGCGATCTGAATTGCGCGAAAAACCGGACAGGACCGCTTTTCCCGTATTTGTTAATCCGCAAAGGAAACTGACCAGATACAGTATAGCATGGTTTTTGCTGTATGGTACAAAGTACTTGAAGTTTTTAACAATCGTTTTGTGCTGTCATTTCGCGAATTGCGCTGCGTCCCGTTGTACGTTTCGCTTTGAATTCGTTCC
>JAUNJS010000361.1:0-254 GCA_030533125.1 Eubacteriales bacterium
GATTTCGCGCGTGATGGTTCCCTGCGAAGTAGTGACAGGAGCGTTTTTGCGCAAGACGATCCCGGGCAAAGCGATTTCGCGCGCTATGATTCTTTGCGAAGCGATGAAGAAAATGATAAAAGAAATGGAAAAAAAGGCGGGGAGAAAAAACCCAAAAAGAAATCCTTATCAAAAGCTCTGCAGCATATGGTTGTAAAAGTAGCCCTTATTATTCTTATCGTATCCACAGTCATGTGCTTTTTCGCCTCTCAGGC
>JAUNJS010000361.1:264-3687 GCA_030533125.1 Eubacteriales bacterium
AGAAAGATCAAACAAAAAAAGATGAAATAACAAAAGATGATGTAAAAAATGACAAAAGAAACGGCAGGCAAAGAGATTCTCAGCAGCGGGTTTCCGGGGATTCGGGAGAGTTCCCGTTTTCCGTTCTCGCGAAAACCATGCGGCGGGTTCTGCAGGATTACGGGGAAAGAATCCTGGTGAAGTCCCCGAACCACGGCTGTCTGGAGCTGCGCAGCGCGATCTGTCTGTATCTGGGGCGCAGCAAGGGGCTTGTCGTAAATCCCTCCCAGGTGATCGTGGGTTCCGGTGCGGAGTATCTGTACGGACTGATTGTCCAGCTGCTGGGAACAGACCGGATCTACGCGCTGGAGAATCCGTCCTACCGGAAGATTCAGGAGGTTTACGAGGCGATGGGAGCTTCCTGCGATCTGCTGACGCTGGGTCCGGACGGAATCGCGACCGGAGAGCTGGAGCGGACAAAGGCGCAGATCCTGCATGTCACCCCTTTCAACAGTTATCCCAGCGGGATCACCGCCGGGATTTCCAAAAAACACGAATATCTGCGCTGGGCAAAGCGAAGAGGGGGGATCCTGATCGAGGATAATTACGATTCCGAACTCACTGTGTCGAGGAAGGCGGAGGAACCGCTGTACTCGATGGACGCGGACGCGGATGTGGTCTATCTCAATACTTTCTCCCGCACTGTGGCTCCTTCCATGCGGGTCGGGTACATGATCCTACCCGCCCGCATGCTGGACGATTTTGACAGAAAACTGGGCTTTTATTCCTGCACCGTTCCGATTTTTGATCAGTATGTGCTGGCGGAGCTGCTGCAGAGCGGTGATTTTGAGCGCCATATCAACCGGGTCCGCCGCGAGAAAAGAAAGCAGCTGTCATCCGGTCAGTTTTTCCCGCGGTAGGACAGGCAATTCTTATCATTTCATTCCGGTGAGGCAGGCGGAATCAGCCTTCCAGCCGGTTTTTTCCGCGGCAGGAGCAGCACTTCTCATCTTTCCGGTGAGGCAGACGAAATCAGCCTTCCGGCAGGTTTTTCCCGCGGCAGGAGCAGCACTTTTCATCATTCCGGTGCGGCAGACGGAATCAGTCTTCCGGCAGGTTTTTCCCGCGGTAGGACAGGCACAGCATGGTCAGGTCGTCAAACTGGGGAGCGTCGCCGACGTAGTTGTCGATCTGTTTGCGGACTTTTCCAAGGAATGTCTGCAGGGCGGCTTCGCGCCATTCTTCGCCGGGGGCGTCGTGTTCCATGGCCGCGAAGTTTTCGGAGAGAGCCGCCAGCATTCTGTCTTTTCCGAACAGTTCGTTGTTGACGTTTGTGGACTCGGGGACGCCGTCTGTGTAGAGGAAGAGCATGTCCCCGGGATTCAGCTGCCATGCAGCTTCTTTATAGCGGGCGCCTTCAATGACGCCCAGGCCCATGCCGTGGGGGTCTCTTCCCAGGACAAAGCCGGTGTCCCTGTGGTAAAAGACGGGGTATTCGTGTCCGGCGCAGGCAGAGACCAGCTGTCCTGTGGAGATGGTGAGGATTCCGAGCCAGACGGTGACGAACATGGTTTCTTCGTTGCCGTCGCAGAGGCGGTCGTTGACGTCGCGGAGGATTTCCCCCGGGCCCCCGTATCTGCCCGAGAGGGTCACATTTTTGATCAGGGTCTTGGAGATGACCATGAAGAGGGCTGCCGGGACGCCCTTTCCGGACACGTCCGCCATGACGAGGGCGAGATGGTCCTCGTCAATCAGGAAGAAATCATAGAAATCGCCGCCTACCTCTTTCGCGGGATCCATGACGGCATAAAGGTCGAATTCCTGCCTGTCCGGAAAGGCGGGAAACCGGTTCGGCAGCATGTTCGCCTGGATTTCCGAGGCGACGGAGAGTTCTGTGTCAAGGCGCTGCTTTTCCGCGGTGATCTGCACGATCTCTTTCACATAGCCCCGCATCTGTTGAGACATGCTGGAGAACGCGCGGGCGAGCACTTCAATCTCATCCTTCGTGAGATAGATGTCCTCGACATTAAAGGACATGTCGTCTCCCTGCATCTCCGAGACCCGCATGGTCATTTTTTTAATCGGTTTCAGCAGACGGTCGGCGAAGATCATGGATGTGATGATCGCGAAGGCGCTGAGGAACAGGGCGAATACGAGGATTGTCCTGGCTGTGTTGTCCGCCAGAGCGCGGGAACGGGCAATGGTGCCCTCCATGATCTCGTCCGTCTGGTCCATGAGGAGGTACGCCGTGCGGTTCAGCTCTTCCTGCGGTATGGCGAGGAGCAGGGTCCATCCCAGGGTTTCTATGGGCGCGTAGGCAATGTAGGTGGCTTTCCCGTCGATTTCAAGGGCGGAAAAGCCGTTTCCGCCTTTCAGCGCCTCATTGATAAACGTCACCAGTTCGGCATTTGAGCTCTCCAGGAGGCTTTTCAGCTCATTGGAACCGAGCCCCAGATCCCCGTCTTTTCTGGAGGAATAGATCATGTTTCCGTTTTCATTGATCAGACAGGTGTCGCTGTTGTCTCCGAGCCGGGCTTTCGAGACAACCTCCTCCAGTTCGTCGAGGCGGAAGGACGCGCCGCAGGCCGCCGCCAGCTCCCCGTCGACATAAACGGGCACGCCCGCCATGACTTCCTTAAAGTTGAAATAGTTGTCGACATTGACGGGGGTGAAGTAGGCTTTTTTATGAACCACGGCGCCCACGTACCAGGGACGTCTGTCCGCGTTGTAGGGCAGGATTTCCCCGTTCTCCCCGACTTTCGATTCCGGGGTGCGGTCCGCGATGATGCTGGCGCCGCCCGGCAGCGAAACCATGCAGTCGAGGAGCGTGGAATCGCCTTCCAGAATCTCCAGGATCATGTTCCGGAGTCCGCCGATCCGCAGGATCTGCTTTTCCAGTTCCGGATCCGATTTGTCCGCGTCCTCGGAATAGAGCAGCTGCAGGCTCAGTTCGCCCGGTTCCGCCTCGGAGGGAAGGGGCACCGGCAGGGGGGAAAACGCCGCGGGGTACTCCAGCACCATCTGGACCTGCCGGGCCAGAACCTCGAGGTCGTGGCGCATCGTCCAGAACTCCCCGTCCAGTACCTGCGCCTGGGAAAGCACGTATTTCTGGCAGCTTTCTCTTGCGGACGACAGCATGGTCTCGGACATGGTCTCCATGATGACGGCGTTCTGTCCACGGTTTGTCTCCTCCATGAGGCCCGCAAATCTGCGGATCTGGACAATGCCGATGACAGCAAAGACGAAGACCGCCACAAAAACAAGCTGAATGTTCATTCCGAACACCTTCAGCCGGAGGCTTTTTTTAATTGTTTTTCCGGAATCTTCTCTCATCTTTTTTCCAGCTTGTCACAATACAGCCTTCCCGGTTGCGGCGCGGCATCGGTTCCGAATCGATTCTGAATCGTTTTTTCTTCCGTGCGGCATGATCATTTTTCTCTGTTC
>JAUNJS010000362.1 GCA_030533125.1 Eubacteriales bacterium
CAGGCATGAAAATACTGATTCATCCCGAAGGCCTACGCCGCCAACGTTGCCGGAATCGCCTCCGGAATACAGGTATGAAAATACGGATTCATCCCCCCGCGTATCCGCTGCCCGCGCGAGGATGATGCGGATGCAGGAAGAGGAGGCCAGAGCCAAAGCCGGAGGGACATATTCCGGGGCGGGAGGCGATCCCGGCAGAAGAACAACCGCAGGAAATCCGGGAGCGCCTTCGCCCGCCGTTTTCAAATGGGCGGCCCTCGTCTTTCTGGAAGCGATTGCCGCGCTGATCATCCTGACGCTCGGAATAACGATGTTTACCGGGAGCCGGACGCCTTCTCTTGTGGCGGAGAGGTTTTTTGTGGCACTGGTCAATGGAGATTATGAGAGCGCTTTTTCCAGCCTGAATCTGGAAGAAGACCTGTTTATCAATCCCCGTGAACTTGCGGTCGCCTATTCTGATAAAGATTTTTCGGAGGTCGCCAATTATATCGTCTCGGAGAGAAACATCGGATATGATTATTATTTAAGCCAAAACCAGCAAAGTGACCTCGGAGGCGATTATACAGTCAGATACAGGGATGAAGGCGCGGCAGAAGACCGGCAGATGGATATAAGCATTGTGAAGTCGGGAAAAGACAGGAAATGGTATATATCCTCCGGGAATCTGATTATAAAATCTGTCCGGGTCAGGGTTTTGAAAGGAGCCGGCCTGATGATCGACGGCATTGAGGTTCCGGAGGAGTATGCCTCGGTGGAAACAGAGCAGTACAACGGGGGAGAGATGAAGGTTTATACGATCCCCCGGATGTTCAAGGGAAAACATTTTTTCTGTGTGACGGCGGATGGAAGACAGACCGTTACCAGTGTAAACAGCCTTTACGGGGATGAAGAATCCTTGAATATGCAGAACATGCTGTATTCGCAGGAAACTCTGCTGCTTCTTCAGGAAAAGGCCGCGGCCAATATGAAAAGGATCTACGAGGCGGTCCTCCAGGAGGATACCTTTGAATCGATCATTGATTTGTTCACTGCGGACGCCGACCGGCTGGAGAATATCCGTTCAGAATATGAGAACCTTATCAATAATATGCGGGGGGACAGATACCGGATCAAGTCGTTGACGACGGGTGAGATCCAGGCACATTCTGATATTTACAATCCGAGCGTTTCCGTTTCTTTCGAGTGTGACGCGGTCTATGACGAGACAAGTTACTGGTCCGATGAAGTCACGGAGAAAACCGGGAGCAGAAGCTGCAGCAGCACCTTTGTTTTTACCGAGGAGGATGGAGAGTGGGTCCAGACGACACTGGGCTGCCGTTCGTTAAGCTTCTGAGCGGAAAAAGCAGGGGGATAGGGTCCACCGGAAGGGGGTTTACCCGGAAAACTTGTCCACGGAAGGGACAGGGCCGGTGACTGCCTGCTTCACAAGAGGTTCGCGGAAAAACCTGCCCGCAGAAGGGGGACGGCCTAAAATACCGGTGTCCAATCTCTGAGTACAGTTTTATAAAGCAGAGGTTTAAAGCAAGGACTTACATGTAGATTGTTTACAGGATCTCTGTACAGCTTCTGATAAATTCTGCAGAACCACTATTGAAATCATACAGGAGCACCATTCGGGTTTTACAGGATACTTTTCAGTCTTATAGAATCACGATCCGGGTTCTACAGGATTGCTGTTCATTCATACAGGAGCAGTATTCGGGTTTTTACAGGATTACTTTTGAAAAAGGGGAGGGGAAGAATGCCGTTCTGTGGAAAATGTGGCAAAGTGCTGAACGATGGCGAAATCTGCGATTGCGATAAAAAGGGAAGTACGACGGGTGCCGGGGAGTCCGGCGGAAAGTATGCCCGTATGCATGAACCGGAATTCACGCGTGCCGGAGGCATGATGGATGGCCCGGCTCCCGGTGGCGCGGGAAGTCCCTATGGGGACGGAACAGGAAGAACACCGTCCGGTGGCGCGGGGAGTCCCTATGGAGACGGAACAGGGGGTGGTGCCTACGGAAGCGGGGCAGGAAGAACACCGTCCGGTGGCGCGGGGAGTCCCTACGGAGACGGGGCAGGAAGAACACCGTCCGGTGGCGCGGGAAGTCCTTACGGTGGCACAGCAGGTCCTTCCGGAGCAGCGGCTGCCGCAGAGGTTGTCGAGACGCTTTCTCCGTATCTGGCTGATTTTCTCAGTGCCTTGTCTGCATTCTGGGTCCGCTTCAAAAACCGTGTCGGCCTGGGGGAACCGGAAACAAATGATGTTGACTATTATGAGAGAGATCTGTTGATCGTGCCGCAATGCATTGAACCTGACTCCGGTGAAGTGCCGATCAAACAGTATAAGATGGCTGTCCTGCGTTCAAGACTGATCCTCAGCAGAGCGGAAGGACGTCTGCAGGTGACCAATAAACGCGTTATATTCCGCGCGACAGGACGTTCTCTGATGGGCCGGACGACATTGCAGCACGAGTTTGCCATCGACGAGATCGCGGGGATCAAGCTGCGGAAAAATTACAGATTCAGCTTTTTAAACTACCTGGGGATATCCATTGTCGTCGCTTTGGGATCTATGTTCGGAGGGTTCCTGGTACATCAGTTGCAGGCGTGGCATTTTCCTGTCTTTATCATACAATTACTATCTTTGTTGGTGACGGGTATCTGTGCTATCCCGTTTTTTACGATGTATAAAAAATTCCCTTTAAAGATGTTTTTTGCCGCCATCGGATATGGAATGATCGCAAGTGTATTTTCCATAACCCGGTACAATACCGGTTTTGGACAGCGTTTATGGATGATTCCTCTCATCCTTGTTTCTGCCTTACTGCTTTTTATGATGTGGATTGTCTGCTGGGTTCCAAATCTGGTTGCCACTGTTGATACAAAGGGGACGCAGCCTGCTGTCGAAATCCGCAGAAAAGAAGCAGGTCTCTTCAACTTGTTCCGAAAACCGGAGTATACCGGGTTTGGAGAGGTGCTTCCATGGAAAGATACGGAGCTGGCGATCATCGAACTCTGGGCAATGATCAGTGACATTCAGAAGTACGGGGATGAAGCAATCAAAATGTGGAAGTAGCAGGGGTGTGTCCGTTTGACAGATGGAGACGAATAAAAATGAAACTTCAGAATATACTTCAGGATACGGAAAAAGCATATGAAAGGCACGAGCTCCTTCCCCTTCTGAAAGGGCAGGGAGGGTATTCTCTGCCTGTTCCGGATTTTCCCGTGGATATACCCACTGACTGGACAAGGATAATACCTTTGGGGATTCACCGTCTGTTTGCGGAAAGAAAAGAACCCGGGATCATCAAAGATTATGAAAAAGCGATCCGGGAACTGTGCGGCGGGAGCGGCACGGATGTGTGGATCTGCGCATATGTCCTTTATGTACAGCTGGATACGGAAGCCAGGGGGATGGGCGCTTTTTCTATTGACCGGGGGCTGATTCCGGTTTTTACGGAAGCAGTCGCGAGAAACGCTCCATTTTTAAAAGAGAACAGGTACGGAACAGACACCCTGTCAATGTATGAGGACATACAGCGGCTGGACACGATTCTCAGGGAAGATTACGATCTGAACATTCTTCCGGCAAATTAAAAACTATTGCCGGTGAATCGCGATCTTTTTGGACGGATTCTTACGAACAGATTTCTTTCGTCAGAAGCTTTTGAACGGATTTCC
>JAUNJS010000363.1 GCA_030533125.1 Eubacteriales bacterium
CCCGGGGACGGTCTCCGCGGACGAATCGTCCGATCCCGAGGAATACCTGGGGTCCGGACCGGCAGAGGACCCGGCGGAGAGATCACGCGCCGGCCGCGGCAAAAGCGTCCTTTCGAAGCCCCGGTACGCCATACACAGCAGTATAAAGCTGTACACGAACGTGTAGCGGTGCGGGAGATTGGCGGGAAAATGAAACCCGTGGATCATGAAATCCAGCGGGCAGAGGCAGGCGCACAGCAGCATAAAAATAAGAAGAGAAGAGTAGAGAATCTTCTCCCTGCGCGGTATATTTCCGCAATTGTAATAAAGCGGCAGAAGGAGGACCGGCAGGAGACCGCTGCAGAGATTGGGCATGTCCTCATTTCTGGCAAGGACAGCGTCCCTCGCGCCAGGAAAATGCGCGGAAAGCAGCTGAAGCCAGTTGGGATAGAGCACGGGAGGCGGAAAAGCCGCGCCACTTACCGCGGTCTCCCTCAGGGCGGCAGCCACGGGACCCAGAATGAACATCGCGCTCATCGCGCTGAGTTCGGAAACAGCGGCGAAGCACAGCGCAGCGCGGGGAAGGGATCTCCGCATTGCCGGACCGGAAAAAGACGTGTCTGTGAATGACGGATAGGATCCGGGACCTGCGTCCGGAATCTGATTCGGAACAGAGAGCGCGCAGACGGCTGCGTAGAGTGTGATCAGAATGCAGACCGGAACCGCGAGATAGAAGTTGACGATCATCGTGAGCGTAAGCGCCGCGTAGTACAGCGTCACTTTTCCCTCGCGGATCAGCCTCTCGCAGCCCATTGCTGTTAGAGGAAAAAGCGCCACCGTATCCAGCCACATGATGTTCCAGTAGTAGCAGGTCACAAAAGCGCAGAAGGCATACATCAGCCCGAAAAGAAGGATGGACGGATCATTTCGACGAAAATGCTCCCGCAGGTACCAGGTAAAGGAAGAAGCGCTGAGGCTGACCTTGAGAAGGATCAGCAGCGCGATTACTTCGGAAATCATCTGCCTCGGGAACAGAAAAACAAGAAAGTTCAGAGGAGAAGCCGCGTAATATGCCGTCTGTGCCAGGAAATCTTTCCCCAGCCCTGTCTCCCAACTGTAGACCAGGCTCTTTCCCTCGAGCACCCGGCTCCGGAATTCCTCCAGATAAGGCGCGTATTGATGAAAGAGATCCACCTTCAGAATCGAGCGCGCTCCGAAAGGATAAACAGCCCGGGCTATACAGACGATAACGAAGATCGCAGCGCTCAGAAGAAATGCCGTATAGATAAACCGGCAGCGATATAAATGTCTTTGGATTCTCGATTTACGGCCTGTCATTTTTTCGTTGAGCGTATTGAGATTAACCGGGACGCCTGGTTCCATATTGAGAATACATATCGAGATCTCTGAGATTGAATAGAGACAGAACCGGGACACCGGGTTTCGAATTGCGCGTTGAGCGGATCGAAGCGGAACACTATACATCCCGGTCCACATCCCGGAACAGCTCGTTGATGACACCCTCCAGGCGGCCGCTCATGGATTCCTCCCCGCTCGTTGAGACTGCGTACAGGATGAGCCAGTCAAACGCGTTGGGAAGATCCAGAGGAGCCATCCCGCAGTCTGTCAGCATCGCATTCAGCGTCCACCAGTGATCCTCCACCCTCTCCTCCAGGGAAATATAATCCTCATCGAACTCAGAGTAGTCACCTCTGTAATCACTGTTCTCCGTCACAACGTATAAAAGAAGCAGAAGCTTTCTTGGAACATCCTCCTGCTGACTGCGGATATTCCGAACGGAAGTGATATTAGGCCAGTTGTGTTTGATCAGTTTTTGTACGAGAGAATAATTGCTGCGCTTCTTCCCCGCAGGCATCTGCAGAGTCAGGTAGGTGCCCATCACTGTATCGATCGAGTAATCCATCTCATCCTCACCTGCCACAGAGAGGGGCTGAATCAGCTGTTTTAGATACTGCCGGAAATAGTAATAGCTCCGCAGATGTATCTGTCCGAACCGGTCCAGGTTCCGGAGGTAACAGGTTCGCAGCTCTTCCACGGTGCGTGCCAGCTGGAATTCATTCCGGATCTCATGCGTGATCCTTGAGACTTCCGTATACCCTTTCGCATTAAAAGCATTGATTCCCGCAGGAATCCGTGACGCCGCATGGCGGCATTCCTGTTCCGGACATGTATGCGCGACCGCCCCTTCCTCGCTGTTTCCGGAGCCGGGGGCGGCTGTTGCAACCGCGGAGTCCGGAGCTGAGGCATCTGCTGAATCAGGAGCAGTGTTGTCATTCGCAGAGTTTTTCGCTTCGCCAAGCTCTCTTTTTGCGGAAACTGCAGACGCAGCGGAACTCTCGAAGCGTTCGTGAGAATTACATTCTTTTCCGGAAAAGTCCGCAGGAATACCGGCTTCCGTTTCCGGTACTGAAAGCCCGTTTAGAAAAACCATCGCCTCCTGATAGCCGTACCCGTTGCGAAGAAACCACGCAAGAACAACTTCCTGCCCGTCCCTGTACTGGATCCCGTAATCCGTACATATTCCAAGGAGAAAATTCAACTGCATTTCTGTCAGCCCGAGCGCAAAGGCGATCCGGAAAAAATCCTCCCTGTTCGTAGGCTGATTGCGCCCCGAAATCCAGTTCTGGATCTTCCTGTCCATAGACCGCTGTCTCCCGTCGATCTGGTTCTCCCGATAAAACCGCTTCAGCCTTCTCCGGATATCATTATATGGATACATTCCGCGCAGCGTATCAGAAAAGCTGCGGATGGAGATCCTCTCCTCACGAAGGTACTCCGCTGCCATTTTCGGTGTCATATTTCCGTATAGGATTGTCTCATACGCCATGGCTGAACCATGTGTCAAGTCCAGCGACATCTTTCCGTTCCCCCTGTAAAACACAAAGTCCTTAAAAGTTTATCACAGTTAGAATGGAAAGTAAACGAATCTGTGTTTTCCTGTTATTGAATCGGCTGAATTCGGCTGAATTTGTCATTGAATCTGATTTTGGCACTCACAAATGGTTTTCTGTAAAGTGGGAAAAAAGTTTGATGAATCAAAAAAACTGTATGATAAGATATGATGTCGGGGGCAAAATGCTCCGGCGCACCTGTTTTAACCAATTGATTGTTACAGATCAATACTCTGCATTCATCAGGAATGATATATTTTGGCAAGTCCATATAGTCGTCATTTTGATGTATGAAATCGCTGCGCGTGGTATTATGGATGTTTCAATGGTACCGCCTTTTACAGTGTCAGCGAAGATGGCGTTCATAATGCGTCCAATATGTTTATACTGGGAGGTATTGCAATCGGCTTCTGTTTATAAACAGTTTCTCAATCGAAAAGAACCTGCTTATTCTTATCACGAGAAATCCGCCATATGAAAGCCTTCCACAACTGTTTCCATGATCTGGCCGACACTGCCGGAATATGCCCGAACTGCGGTCAGGCGGAGTTTAGGGGCGGAAATCGCAACGCGAAGCGTTGACAATACGTAGATTTGTTGGAATGCTATTTTCGCAGGTTACATGTATTCGGAAGGAAAAGCGGGAAAACACTTGGATGATTTAAAAAAAAAGTGTATTATTGTGTGGTAATGGAACGTGGCGTACTATATGTATGTGTATAAAAACAGTAAACCATGTTTCATCTGCAAAAAAGCCTGTAAAAAGCCT
>JAUNJS010000364.1 GCA_030533125.1 Eubacteriales bacterium
GCAGCAGGAACTGCCCGCAACAGAGGACCTTTGTTTTGACGACCGGTTCTCCATGTCGAGCGGCGAATTGAGAGCGGAGGGAAAAGCGAGTTAATATCGGAGATCGGCTCTCTATGACTGCGCAGTCGGATCGGCAACGGCAGGTTTTCAGCGGAGTTACGTCAAGTTCCTGGCGGAGGCTTGTGATGCCAGAAGTGTCTGGAATAATGAGACCGTGGGCCTTTGTTGACCCACAGCCTGAAATCATATTATTAAGATCATGGAACGTAGTACCGCAAACACGATGCAATTGCTTCCGCATCCTCGAGACTTAGCACGCCGGAGAGCTGATCCCTGCTGTGTTCTGTATCATGATAGTCCATGACTGAAAAACAGACATTGTGTTCCGGGATATAAACGAAATTGGCGAGGTATGCGAAACCAAGGATTACGTCATAAGTTTTATCCGGCGTAAAGATTCTGATCTCATCGAGATCCGGCTCCAGGTGCAGGATTTCCCATGCAGCCAGGCGCAGCTCCATCTGGCCGCCGGGATCCGTGCAATAGTAGTGAAATGTGTGCATGGTCTGTCCTCCTTGTATGGCATGTTTTCAAGCGAAGGATTGATGATTGACCGCAGCGAGGATTACGTCAGCGTCGATGACGTGCTTGTCTGACTGCATACTGATCGTCAGTGCGTCATTCATGATGTTATCGATGACCCTGGGGTTATTCTGGGACATACTGTTAAGAGCAGACATTGCGGCTTCATTGATGATCTGTTCCGAACCTCCGGCGAAGTGGATCTTATGACGGACGTATGCAGGAACTTCTTCATCGGAAAGGCCCTGAAACTCATAGTGTACCGTGATGCGCTGACGGAGTGCCTCATGAACCGGTTTTCTGAGCGTGTTGTTGAGATATGATTCCCCACACAGGATGAGTGTAAAGCAGTTGAAGGAGTCATAGTCGTAGTTCATGAGCATCTTGAGGTCGTTGAGGATAGCCGTGTTCAGATACTGAGCTTCGTCAATCGTAATAATGAGCGGCTGGCGTTTCTCTTTGTAAAGATACCAGATCTGTTCTTTGATGGCCTTGAACATACCGGGCTTGCCGCCTTTGGGAGGAAGGCCGAGAACGTCGCACAGCTGCCTGTAGAATTCAGCGATGCTCACAGTGGAAAGACAGATATAGTCCATGCGGTAAAGGTTCGGGTTAAGCCCCTGCTCAAAAGCCTTCAGGGTACAGGTTTTGCCGTTTCCGGGTTTTGAAGTAAAGACTGCGATGCCTCTGGCATCCTTGGCATAATCAAGCGCGCCTGTCATTTCCTTGAAATCCCGGGACAGGAAGCAGTCCCGGGCAGGAATGGATTGCTTGAGGAAGGGGTTGCAGGTCATTCCAAACCATGCATAAGGAGTGGTACTCATAACTGATTACCTCCGATCTTTGCGTATTGCAGAAGGGGCAGGTTGTTCCGTTTGGTGCGGCAGTTTTCCACCCTGTTAGTTGCCCGGATGGGGAAATGTTCCTTGTCATAAAGAATAAACGCGGAGGACATGTCATTCGGGACAAAGCGGACTTCGACCTTCATGCCGATGAACTGCATCGGGACATCGTAGCAGACGCTGTCGATCTGGATTGTCGAATCTTTACGGACCTTGCGTTTAACACGGTTGAGAAAACATTCATCCAGCCATGCAGTGGAAGGGACAGGCCTTGCCTGGTCAGCGGTCGCCTGATAGCGGTCAAACGGAGTACACTGAATTCCGGTATGGAAAGAAAGGTTGTAGGAACGGATGTAATCCCGGAAGACAGCGTTAAAGTCACTGAGGGAGTGAATTGTCCCCATGTCCAGACCATAGATGAGCTGTTCTTTGCAGGTACGCCAGAACCGTTCACATTTCCCTTTACTGGCGCCATCTCTGACACGGGTATGAATCAGGGCAATGCCGAGAGAGCCGCAGATCAGGGAAATCTGCTCATTAGCGTAAGGCGAGCCATTATCAACCAGGAGTTTTGAAGGAAGGTTATAGGTTGAAACGGCATCTTTGAGGACCTTTTGGAATGCGGCTGCACTGTCATGGTAGAAGAGTTCGGCGCCGACAATCATACGGGAATGGTCATCGATGATGCAGACAGCGTAAACCCTTTGGCTTTTGCCGTTTTCAATGATGTGTGGAAAGTAGCACGAGTCCGCCTGCCACATACGGCCAAATGCTTCTTCCTCAAATGCCTTCCTGTCCCGGATGTTCAGGTTCCGTGCTCCTTTCAGGTCATTGCGTTTTACAAAGCGCTGGACGGCACAGACACTTACAACGGCGGGGATCAGGCCTTCCTGAATCAGCTTCGCGTGGATCTGTGTTGCGTTGAGCCTTGGGAAATCCTGTTTCAGTTGGTAGATACGTTCGATGGCAGTGTCGGGAAGTACCCGGGTTAAGCCCTTATCGGAGCGTTCCTTTGGCATCAGTCCGTCGAAACCTTCGCGATTGTAGATGGAGACCCATTTTTCGATCGTCTTTGGTTTGTAGACAACCTGAGTTCCATCAGGCAGCGTGAGCGGTTTTTCAGTCACCCGCCGGTAGTATTCCGACCTGCTGGCATCAGGAAAAAGCCCCTGAATGACTGGCGCGATGACTGCAAACCTGAACTGGGCGATCTGAGTGGCTTTAGCCAGATCTGAGTTACTTGTGTTCGGGTTATTCATTTAATCACCTCCTTGATGCCATCATAGGGCATCCACAAGGGGCGGGCTATGAACGTGTCGTGTGGCGGGTGCTTCCAGGAAGACCCAACCGGGAGGCAGGTGGCGGCAGTTTGCCGGATTTGAATGGAACTGCAGAAACGAGTAAAGGGTTTTCTGGTAAAAGCTGGAGGTAAAAGCAGAGAACGGATCGGACGTACAGATCTGGCCCAGAAAATCAGAAGGAGTTGTCCTGCGGGACCGGACAAAATCCAGCCACCAGTCCTTGTGCTGAAGAAAGATGGCTTTCCAGCGATAGATTGTGGAATGGGAGATTTCAAACTCCGCGCAGATTTTTTCGATTGTCATGGCATGGGAGAAGTAAAGACGCAGGATATATAGGATAAATGGCAGGGAACAGCGCCGGAAGGGAACGATGAAGTCGGGTATGATCGCATGGGTGTGCCCGCAGGAACAAATCACGCGAAGGATTCGGATTATGCAGAATGAAATCCTGTTGCCGCTGATTTCAACAATCCCCCGTTCGTAATACGCAAAGACCCTGCATTGCCCTTTGGCCCCACAGGATGGACAGCGTTCAAGGGCAGGATTGAACTTTTTCATGAATTCGGAAAACTGCTTTTGCAGGGGAGTTTCCGGAAGATTCAGCTTGAAATTCAGCAGGTTCTTTCTTATCATAGTGATGTACTCCCTTCTCTTTTACGGGAAGGGTTGGTGAGAGAGAAAGAACAGATGCTGGCCAGGCGAGGTGTTCTTTCTCTTTTCTTTTTCCTACTATGATGGTAGATGAGGATGGATGGAAGATCAAGAGATCCAATAAAAAAGTGTGCCGCAGAGGACGGCACACAGTGGTAGTGGTTATTTGAAGTTTGGAGATTTTAATTCGCGGTAGAATTGCAGTCGGAAAGAAAATCAAATCGCCGCGCTACACATGGCGCCGGCGGTATTCGAGGACGGACAGTTTG
>JAUNJS010000365.1 GCA_030533125.1 Eubacteriales bacterium
TTTTCCGCAAAGGCTTGTTTCTGCTTTTCCGCAAAGGCATGCCTCGCAGGAACGGTTCATCCGCCGGAATCGCTCCGGGGAAATCGAAGGGTAATCTTCGTTCCGTATCCGGGCCTGCTGTCCATTTCAACCACCGCCCCGTGGAACTGCGCAGCATGCTTGACGATCGACAGCCCCAGACCGGTTCCGCCGATTTTTCTGGAATGACTCTTGTCGACACGGTAGAATCGTTCAAAAACACGTTCCTGCTCTTCCTCGGGAATGCCGATGCCGGTATCTTCGACAGACAGACAGGCCTGACCGCCTTCTTCCCAGACCCTGATTTCGACACTGCCTCCTTCGCGATTGTATTTCACCGCGTTGTCGCAAAGGTTGTAAATCATCTCTTCAATGAGATGCGCCGAACCGAAAACAACCACCGGAACCGGCGTGTCACTCCCGGAGACATCCCTGCTTCTTTCCGGAAGTGCGGATTCCTCACCCTGAATCCGGGCAGGAAACAGATTCTCCGAGGCCCCCTCTGCGCGAAGTTCCAGGTTGTCCGCATCTTTTTCCGCGGACCGGGACGCACTTTCTGCGGCTCCTTCCGCGGGATGTTCCGGGCTGTCCGCATCTTTTTCCGCGGGCCGGGACGCGTTTTCTGCAGCCTCGTTCGCGTGATGTAATGGGTTCTCCGCGACTCCATCCATGGGATGCGGCGGTCTCTCAGGTTCTTCTGTTAGCCGCAGCGAGATCTCCCTCTTCTGCGCGACCGGAAGCAGGGTCTGAATCACGTTCCGCGCGGACTGCGTGAGGTCCACTTTTTCCATGGCGGACCGCACAGCGCCTTCGTCCAGCTCCGAAAGACGGATGATGTCATTTACAAGCGCAATGAGCCGCTGGCTTTCCCGGTAGATATCGTCCGCGAACTCAATCATTTTTTCTTCGTCGCACAGACCGCTGCGCATCAGCTCCGCGAACCCGCTGATCGAGGTAAGTGGTGTCTTGAGTTCATGCGAAACGTTCGCGGAGAATTCTCTGCGCATGCGTTCCCGCTCCTGGGCCTGCTGCTCCCGTTCCCTGGCGCGCTGTTCGAAGGCCTCCCTCCGGAACCGTTCCTTTTCAATCGCCTCTCTTTCGATCGTTTCCCTCTGTTCCCGCAGCCGTTCCACAAGAGGATGCAGCTCCGGATACACGGACACGGTCGCCTGCGAGAGGTCATCCAGGTTGAGCGCGTTGACAGGCCTGGCGATCATCTGCGCGATGCGTAACGCCATGGACGCGGAAATCGCCAGCACCAGGACGATTGCCCACAATACCGGACTGACAGCCCGGAAGGCATAGTAAACCGAGCGCAGAGGACGGGACAGGCGCAGAATTGTTCCGTCTTCACACAGAAAGGCGTAGTACATCGTGCGGGTGCCCCCGGAAGAGGATTTCCGGATGCCCTGCCCCGCGCCTGTTTCCATCGCCCGCTGCACCTCGGCAAAATCCTTCTGGCTGGCGTGGCTCTCCGCCAGTTCCGGATACTCGCTGTCATACAGAACGCCGCCATCCTGCGCGATCCATGTGACGCGGTTTGTGTTGTCAAGGCTCCGCAGATACTCTATTCCGCCGACCCGGAGTCCGCTCGCAGCATAGGATGCTTCCGCCTGCAGCGCGGCATATGCCTCATCCATCGTCTGCGTATACTGCATGGCAAAAAAAATCGCGGTACAGATAATCAGAACGGAAGCCCCGAGCATGAAGGCAAACAGGAAAATCTTTCTGGTCATGTCTTATGCCCTCCTGCCGGCAGCGAGCCTCGTGCTTTGCCGTATGTAAACGCCGCTCCTTTGGATTCGCTTCTCCATTTACTGCCCGTTTTCAGTCCCGCTGCCGCTTCCGGAAGATGTGGCGCCTTGATCGGAAGACGCGGATTCAAGCGTTGCGAAAGGAATCATGACAGAAGAGTTCTCCGAACCGACGACCATGGGAAGTACCCCGTTCCATTTTTCCAGTTTCTTATTCTCCAGAACACGGTCCGACACGGAATCCTCGATGATCTTATTGGCTTCCGCCTGCCCCTGCGCCTCGATTTTTGCCGCCTCCGCCTTGGCTTCCGCCTCCGTGACGCGCACTTTCTTATCCGCTTCCGCCTTGGCGATATTCCGCTCATTCTCGATCGCCTGTGTCTCGGACTGGAGCTGCGCGCGCTGTTTGTCGGCTATGGCTTTCTGATAGTCATCGTCGAAATCCGCGTTGTAGATCACGACCTTGTTGACGGTGATCGTTCCCTCTCCGTACTTGTCGTCCAGCGCCCGCTGCAGATATTCCGCGGCGCGGGGCTCGATCATACTGCGGTTCGTCACGTCCGTGTCGTTCAGCTCTTTTGAAGCCGATTTGATCGCGGACTGCGCAATTCCGCTTGTCACAAGGGAATACCTGTAATCCGCCACATGCGCCACGATCCAGGCCGACCGCTCCGGATTGATTGTATAAGTAGCCGTCGTCCCCTCAAAATAGACGGCCGTGCGGTTGACCGTCTCCGACCAGATCTTATCCTGAAAAGTAATGTCTGTCTGTTTGTTGCTGACTTTCTCAATGGACTGAATCAACGGGATCTTGAAGACAACCCCGGAAGAGATCGGCACCTCGCTGATCTGTCCAAGCGTCGACTTTACACCTGTATATCCTGTCGGAATAATGGTGATCCCGTCCGCCGCGATCATCGCCGCGACAATAAAGCAGAGGACGATCAGGATCGGCTTTCCGGACGGCAGTTTGAAATCTCTTTTTTCCTTCATTATCTAATCCTTTCCATAATTCTTTCCATTTCAGGACAGGCCCTATCCCCGAAAACGATATCCGACGCTGCGCACGGTTTCAATATAGGAGCCGGCGCTTCCCAGTTTGGCGCGAAGTTTCCGGATATGGACATCCAGCGTTCTGTTTTCGGGTTCACCGCCAAGGTCCCAGATCCGGTCCAGAAGCAGTTCCCGCGTCAGGACATTTCCCTTGTTTTCCGCGAGCAGAAGCAGGAGCTGGTATTCTTTATGCGTCAGCGCGATTTCCTGCCCGTCGACAAACACTTCGTGGCGGTCCGGCAGGATCAGCAGTTCACGCAGCCTGTATTCCTTCGGCGGTTCTACTCCCTTGGCCGTGCTTCTTCGCAAAAGCGCCCGCACCCGCGCCAGAAGCTCCATCATGCCGAAAGGTTTTGTCACATAGTCGTCAGCGCCTGCATCCAACCCCTCCACACGATCATACTCCGCGCTTCTTGCGGTGAGCATAATCACAGGGAGCGCCGCTGTATCCGGCCGTGCGCGCAGCTTTTTCAGCACCTGGATCCCGTCCTCCTCCGGAAGCATGATATCCAGAAGGAGAAGTTCCGGCACTTCTTCCCGCAGCGCCTCCCAGAAAGCCGCAGGCGTCCCGAATCCGGCCGCCGCGAATCCCTGGCTCTCCAGCCCGTATGTCACCAGCTTACGGATGCTGTCATCATCCTCCAGAATATAAATCATTTTCTTTTCCTCATAAGAACTGCCTGCCGGGCTGCGCACCGCGTTATGCTATAAACGGTGTCCTGAACTGTGCCCCGCATTTATATTATTAACTCAAACTTCCCATAAGCAATAAAGCCTGAAAGCCTTGTTTTACAAGGG
>JAUNJS010000366.1:0-1418 GCA_030533125.1 Eubacteriales bacterium
AGGACGACATTCTCGACACTGGAGGCGCTTCTGGAGGAGCATGAATCCTGGCGGAAGGATTTTGACGACGCGCTCCGGGACGAATATACAGCCGGCGGCTATGACCGCTTTCTGGTGCAGCTGTCCTGGTCGGACCTTGCGTACCGGTACGCCACGAAGGAACTGATCGAGGCGGCGGAACCGGCGGAAACGGCGGGGACTCTTCCCGGAAATCCGTACGTTGAGGCGTTCATGGAGCAGTTCGCGGGCGTTGATCCCGCGCGGAAAGCCTGCTTCCTTTTTCCGGAGAGTTTTGTCTCGCAGTTTTTCGTGGTCATGGAGGTGTGCAGGAGGGCGGAGGATGTACATCCCGTCAGAAACCTCTTTCCGGATGAAGAAAAAGTCCACTACCTCGCAGTGTTTGACAAGGAGAACATGGAGGATGTTCTCCTGATGTTCCACCTGCTCTATACGAATGCTTCGCAGGATGTTTTCGGAGGATATTCGCTGTACGACTATCCGCTTTTGTGGTATCAGACACACCTGTGGGAGGACGGGATCGTCCTGCGGTCACCTTACCTTCCCGACAGACTCGCCAGATATCAGGGATACCTCCCCTTCTGCTTTAATCCGGTGAAGACGGTCTACGTCCGGCGGAACATCCGCCACATGCTGGAGTGCGGATATTTTTCCTCGGAACTGGCTTTTTTCCTTCATCTGACGAGGGACATCATGCCGCTTTTCCAGTGGTGGTACGAGGATCTCTCCCTCTATGAGGAAAAAGACGGCATACGGACAAACTGGCGGCTGGAACGGACGAGGATCAGGACAAAGCTCACGGCGGAGGGCGTCATAAAGCCAAAGTGGAAACATGAGCTGTCCCTGTTCCATGCAATGAGAAAAAGGTATCCCGACACGCTGTACCAGTACCGGCCGGACTGGCTCGGAAGACAGAGCCTTGACCTCTACATTCCTTCTCTCCGGACAGCAATTGAGTATCAGGGCATCCAGCATTACACGCCCGTTTCTTTTTTCGGCGGGGAAGAGGCCCTCGCGCAGAGAAAGGATCTGGACCGGCAGAAGAAACAGCTCTGCGATGAAAACCACGTCCGCCTGATCGAATGGCCGTACAGCATGGAGCCGGATGAAGACACGATCCGGGAAGCCTTGCGGGACTGAGGGGGAAGCTGACGGATGAAGACACGATTCGGGAAGCCTTGCGGGACTGCGTTTTCGTGGGTTATGAATCAGTAAAAGCGGGCTTTACGCCCGACATAAACAAAAGAGAATGATTATTAGAGAAGCAAAGCAGGCGGATCTGGAAGCCATAAATCAGATTTATAACGAAATTCACGCGGCGGAAGAGAACGGTGTGATGACAATTGGCTGGATTCGGGATGTTTATCCGACCAGGAGGACGGCTGAAGAATCTATCCTGC
>JAUNJS010000366.1:1518-3623 GCA_030533125.1 Eubacteriales bacterium
TACCTTAGGTTGTATGTAAACAGGGATTCATTAACAGGGATTAACGGGAATTAACAGAGCGTAATGATGAAAACACAATTCAAAACACTTATTTGCGCAATGTTGGCCGCGGCACTGCTTTTTCCGGCAGTGGCATACGGGGCGGAGGCGGCCGGAGATAAGAACGCTGCAGAGACGGCGGCTTCAGATTCAACGGCAACGTATTCATCGGCGGCAGCTACAGATTCAGCGGCTGCAGAGACGGCGGGCTCAGAGTCGACAGCTGGGTCAGCGGCGGCTTCAGAGTCAGCAGCGGAGAATAGCAGCACGCAGGAGAGCACCGGTGCGGAAGATGGCGATGCTGCCAAAAAGGATGTCATGATCCTGTTTACCAGTGATGTACACTGCGGGGTTGATCAGGGATTTGGTTACGCAGGTCTGGAGCAGGTCCGGAAATATGTGGAGGCGCAGGGGTATGAAGTCATCCTCGTGGATGACGGCGACAATATCCAGGGAGATCTGTTGGGGTCACTGTCAGAGGGCGAAGTGCCGATTGATCTGATGAACAGGATGGGATACAGTGTCGCAATCCCCGGGAATCATGAGTTCGATTATGGAACGGACCGGTTTCTTGAACTCACTGAGAAGGCGGAATTTCCTTATATTTCATGCAATTTCCAGTGCCGGGGAGAGAACGTTTTTGATCCGTATGTCATTCGGGAAATCGGGGGCAGAAAGATCGGTTTTGTAGGTGTGACGACACCGGAGACAATCACCTCGTCAACCCCCCTGTTTTTTGAGGATGAAGAGGGGAATTTCATCTATTCTTTCCTGCAGGACGAGACCGGGGAAGCTGTGTATAACGCTGTCCAGTCGGCTGTGGATGGGGCCCGCGAAGAAGGCGCGGAGTACGTGATTGTTCTGGGGCATCTGGGAAACGAGGAGCATTGCCGCCCGTGGACGTATGTGGATGTGATTTCTCATACGAGCGGGATTGATGCCCTGCTTGACGGACACAGCCATGATACGGACCAGGTGGTTATGAAGGACAGGGAAGGGAAATCCGTGCCGCGTGCAGCCTGCGGCACGAAGCTGCAGGGAATCGGATGGTGTAAGATTCCTGTGGAAGGCGAAGTAAGTACAGGTCTCTATACATGGACGCTTGAAGCTGCTGCACCTGATCTTTTCGGGATTGAAAATGAGATGTCTGCCGCAGTCAGGGAAGCAAAAGACGAAATGGAAAAACAGCTCCGGGAGTCAATAGGCACTTCCACTGTAAATCTGACGATCTATGATCCGGTAGCGGTTGATGGGAATGGCCGTCCGGTCCGTATGGTCCGCCGCGCGGAGACAAACATGGGCGATCTGTGTGTGGACGCTTTACATGCCCGGACGGGATCGGATATCGCGATACTCGGCGGAGGGAATGTCCGCGACACTATTTCCGCCGGAGATGTGAAAATGTCCGACGCAGTTAGAGTGATGCCTTTCTCAAAGGAAGTCTGCATGATCGGCGTGACCGGACAGCAGATTCTGGATGCGCTGGAATGGGGGGCGCGTTCCGTTCCCGGCGAAAACGGAGGATTCCTGCAGGTTTCCGGTATGTCATATGAGATCCACTCCTATATAGACTCGACCTGCACACAGAATGCAGAGGGAATGTTTACGGGTGTGACAGGAGAGCGGCGTGTCAAAAATGTGAAAATCGGGGGAGAGCCTCTTGATCCCGGGGCAGCCTATACAGTGGCAAGCACGGTGTATTACCTGATCGAAAAAGGAGACGGTTTCACCATGTTTGATGCCGCGGAGCGTCTCGATGAGAGCAGGGGCGAACAGCTGGAGCATACCGTGCTGATCGATTATATCCGGGACAACCTCGGCGGCGTGATCGGCGAAGAGTACAGTGATCCGACCGGCGAGGGAAGGATCGTTATTGTAGAGGAGAAGCCCGCGGAGTGACGCGTCACAAATGCTGACACACAGTCATTGCGAACCGGGCTTCAGCACACAGGGTATTCCGATATTTTAATATTCAGCTGAATATAATACTTTTTATTGCTTTTAGTGAGCTGAATACTGCATGTAACGCTATGATTCAGCTGAATAAAGGTGAAATATACAGATTA
>JAUNJS010000070.1 GCA_030533125.1 Eubacteriales bacterium
TTTTCTTTGCTTTATTTTCTTTGTTTTCTTTTCCGTTTTATGGTATAGTGTATCTTTGTTCGGAAAATGCTCTGCGACAGAGCGGTCTGTTTGTAAATATGTGTATGAGGAGACAGGTGTGCTCCGCCGCGTTCTGCGGCGGCACGGTATATCGGTTTACACGCGAAAAACGTGCGTGTAAGGGGGAGGAGATTATGAAGGAAGTCTTATACAAAAGCACGCGGTCGGACAACGCGCCGGTCTCCGCTTCAAAGGCAATTCTGATGGGACTTGCCCCGGACGGCGGCCTGTTTGTGCCCGCATGGTTTCCGTCTTTTGACAGAAGCCTTGCAGAGCTGGCGGGGATGGACTACCGCGGCGTCGCCTATGAGGTGATGAAGCTCCTGCTCACCGATTTTACGGAGGAGGAACTGCGCGGATGTATCAGGAGTGCCTACGGTGACAATTTTGATGTGCCGGAAATCGTCCCGATGCGGAAAGCGGACGACGCCTGGTTTCTGGAGCTGTTCCACGGTCCGACGATCGCGTTCAAGGACATGGCCCTGCAGATCCTGCCGTACCTGATGACCACCTCGATGAAGAAGAACCGCGAGGACAAGGAGATCGTCATCCTGACTGCGACCAGCGGGGATACCGGGAAGGCCGCGATGGCGGGCTTTGCGGATGTCCCGGGCACGCGGATCATGGTTTTTTATCCCAAGGACGGCGTCTCTTCCATCCAGGAGCGCCAGATGGTGACGCAGAAGGGAGAGAATACCTGTGTGGTCGGGATCCGCGGAAACTTTGACGACGCCCAGAGCGAAGTGAAACGCATTTTCGGCGATGCCGCTCTGCGCGGGGAAATGGCGGAAAAGGGCTTCGCCTTCTCCTCCGCCAACTCGATCAATATCGGCCGCCTCGTCCCGCAGGTTGTCTATTATGTCTTCGCCTACACACGCCTCCTCAAAGAAGGTGTTGTCCGCGAGGGGGAAAAGGCGGACTTCGTCGTTCCGACCGGAAACTTCGGGAACATTCTCGCCGCGTACTATGCCGCGCGGATGGGACTGCCGGTGGGAAGGCTCGTGTGCGCCTCCAACACAAACAAGGTGCTGTACGATTTCTTCGCCACAGGCACCTATGACCGCAGGCGCGAATTCATCCTCACAAGCTCCCCGTCGATGGACATCCTGATCTCCTCGAATCTGGAGCGCCTGATCTACCATATCAGCGGAGAGGATGCGGCTGTGACCGCGGCCCTGATGAAGGATCTCGGCGAAAAGGGCGTCTACACGATCACGGAGCAGATGAAAGAAGGACTTTCCCTCTTTGCCGGCGGGTGGGCGGACGAGGAACAGACCGCTTCCGTGATCCGCAGGCTCTATGAATCCGAGGGATATGTCATCGATCCCCACACCGCGGTCGCGGCGGATGTCTACGACGCCTACCGCAGGGAGACCGGCGACCGGACTCCCGCGGTCATCGCATCCACAGCGAGCCCCTTCAAGTTTGAAAACAGCGTCATGCGCGCCCTGGGCGAGCCCGCGGACCTGCCGGATCTGGAACTGGCGGACCGCCTGAGCGAAAAGGCCGGCGTCGCCGTGCCTGAAGCCGTCAACATGCTGCGGACAGCGCCTGTCCGCCATAATATTGTGTGCGGCCGGGACGGCATGCAGGCGGAAGTGCGGAAATTCCTGGGGCTGTAATACGCAGCTGAATTCCGCCCTGCGGGATCGAAGAAAAAGACACGCCGGATGGAGCGTTTATCTGCGCGGCAGTCCTGAAAGCGGGCCTGCCGCAGTCAGGCATACACGCACATTTCGCGCGCGAAAAGGAGTCCTATGGAAAACAACATCATCATCTCCAGGCTTTCCGCGCTTCGCGGGAAGATGTCCCGCCTGGGAATCGACTGTTTTCTGATCCCCACAGCGGATCCCCACAGTTCGGAATATGTGGCGGAGCATTTTCAGACCAGACGCTTCTTCAGCGGTTTTACCGGTTCCAGCGGGACGCTGGCAGTCGGGCGGGAGAAAGCCGGGCTCTGGACAGACGGGCGGTATTTTATCCAGGCGGAGAAAGAACTCCGCGGAACCGGCGTGGATCTGTACCGGGAAGGGGAAGAGGGTGTGCCGACGGTCCCGGCATGGATTTCACGGCAGCTGGAGGACGGCGGCGCGCTGGGCTTTGACGGCAGATGCGTGAGCGTCCGCACCTTCCGCGCGCTGCGAAAGGTTCTGTCAGGCAGAAGGATCCGCTTTGTCACGGAGTACGATCCGGCAGACGGGATCTGGACGGATCGTCCGCCCAGGCCGGCGAATCCGGTTTTTGTCCTGGAGGAGAAGTATGCCGGGGAGAGCGCGGCGGCGAAGCTGGGGCGCGTCCGGGAGGCGATGCGCGCGGAAGGCGCCGGGATCTATGTCGAGAGTAAACTCGATAACCTGATGTGGCTTCTGAATCTCCGCGGGAGGGATATCGCGTGTACGCCGGTGGCGCTTGGATTCGGGGTGTTTACAATGGAGAGGGCGGTCCTGTTTCTGCAGGAGAGTGCCTGCACGGACGCAGTGCGCGCATACGCGGGGGGCATCGGCCTTGAACTGCGGCCGTACGACAGTGTATACAGCTTCCTGGAGGATCCGTCGCTCTACAGGGCTTCGTCCGGGGCGGCGTCAGGGGAAAAGGAGAAGGTCCTCCGCGTTCTCTTTCAGCCGGGAAGCCTGAACTGCAGACTCCTGGCAGCCATACAGCGGGGACAGGACCGCGCGCGGTCCGCGCGGCTGGATGAACCCGAACTTTCGCAGGGCGCGCACACCGCCCACGATTCCGGGCGGGGCACAGAGAGCGAAGGCCCTTCCGGAGGCGCGCATAAGTCCGCGGAGAAGCGCAGCCCGTGTTTCGCTGTGGAGAAGCGCAGCCCGGTGGAGGATTTCAAGGCGGTGAAAAACGCAGTGGAGCTGCGCAATATCCGCGACTGCTACCGGGAGGATTCCGCGGCGGTCTGCAGGTTCCTCTACTGGCTGCACTGCCATGTCCGGGAGGGCACAATCGGTTCCCTGACGGAACTGGATGCCGCGGAGCGGATGGATGCCCTGCGCGCCGGAATCGATGATTTTGTGGAGCTTTCTTTCGGGACAATCTCAGCTTACGGCGCCAACGCGGCCATGATGCACTATGCCGCGAAACCGGGGGACTGCGCGCGGCTGAGGCCGGAGGGCATGCTGCTGGTGGACTGCGGAGGCCAGTACCTGCGCGGGACGACCGACGTGACCCGCACGATGGCGCTGGGACCGGTGACACAGCAGATGCGGCGGCATTATACCCTGACTGCGGTCGGAAACCTGCAGCTGATGGACGCGGTTTTCCTGTACGGCTGTACGGGCAGGAACGTGGACATTCTCGCGCGGCAGCCCCTCTGGAACACGTTTGTGGATTACAAATGCGGGACAGGACACGGGATCGGCTATCTGCTCAGCGTCCATGAAGGACCCCAGAATATCCGCTGGCGCTTCGTTGGAGGGCTGGAGGAGGCCGTCCTCGAGCCGGGCATGATTGTATCGGATGAGCCGGGCGTCTATATCGAGGGAGAGTACGGCATCCGGATTGAAACGATCCTGGAAGTCGTGGAAGCGGCCAAAAACGGCGACGGCCGTTTTCTGCGGTTTTCGCCCCTGACCCTGGTTCCTTTCGATCCGGCCCTGATCGATCCGCAGTATCTGACCCCGCAGACCAGGGAGGCGCTGAACCGGTACCACGCGCGCGTCTGTGCAGAGATTTCACCGCTTCTGCTCCCCGCGGAGCGCGACTGGCTCCGCGCGCAGACAGAGCCGGTCTGATCGAAGATCGAAGATGCCGGACCGGACGCTTTGACCGGGGCACCCTGCTTTTGTAAAGGAATTGTGACGAAAGTGTGTGTGCGCCGGTTGCCACAGTGCACTCAGCTGTGTTATAATAAGGACACCTGAGATGCCACTCATCTGCAATTTTGAACCTACAATTACTTTAAACGGGAATCTTATATTGCTGTGTAGATGTCAGGCCTTCCGTGCGGGTCCTTCGATCCGTACAGGCAGAGGAAGACTGAAGCATATGCTGCGGACACCCACCTGGCATGCGTGCTAGGAGTCAAAATGCAGGTTCGGCGTTTCAGGTCTTTTTGTGTGTAAAAAACGAAACAGAAAGGCGCATTAACCAGCACGAAAGATACAGGTATAGAAGGTTATGTTTAAGGAAGAACTGGAAAAAATCAGAAGAGAGGCGCAGGAGCGTCTCGAGCAGTCCGATTCGGTGGAAAAGATCAATGAGATCCGTGTTTCGGTACTCGGCAAGAAGGGAAGCCTGAAGGACATCCTCAAAGGCATGAAGAATGTGCCCGCGCAGGAGCGCCCGCAGGTCGGCCAGATGGTCAACGACGTCCGCGTGCAGATCGAAGACGCGATTGCGCAGGCGCAGAAGGAGCTCGAGCGCAGGCTCCAGCAGGAGCGTCTCGCCGCCGAGACCATCGATGTCACGCTTCCCGCGAAGCGTCTGCCGATGGGACACAGCCATCCCAATGTCATCGCCCTCAAGGAGATGGAGCGCATTTTTATCGGCATGGGATACGAAGTGATCGAGGGACCCGAGGTGGAGAAGGACTATTATAATTTCGAAGCCCTGAACATCCCCGCGGATCATCCGGCCAAAGACGAACAGGACACCTTCTATATCAACGGAGATATCCTCCTGCGCACACAGACTTCCTCCACGCAGATCCACGCCATGGAGAGCGGCAGGATCCCGATCCGCATGATCGCGCCCGGCAGGGTGTACCGGTCCGATGCGGTAGACGCCACGCATTCCCCCACCTTCCATCAGGTAGAAGGTCTGGTGGTGGACAAAGGCATCACATTCGCGGACTTAAAGGGCACGCTGGATGACTTCGCGAAGAAGCTCTTCGGAGAAGAGACGAAGACACGTTTCCGTCCTCACCATTTCCCGTTCACCGAACCCAGCGCGGAGATGGATGTGAGCTGCTTCAAATGCGGCGGCACGGGCTGCGGCTTCTGCAAGGGCGAGGGATGGATCGAAATCCTCGGATGCGGCATGGTGCATCCGCATGTTCTCGAGATGAGCGGAATCGACCCGGACGAATACAGCGGCTTCGCCTTTGGCGTAGGTCTCGAGCGGATCGCGCTCCTGAACTATGAGATTGATGACATGCGTCTCCTGTACGAAAACGACATTCGGTTCCTGAAACAGTTCTGACGGGAGCGGACGCGGGGACAGCACACGTTTGTGATGATTTTTCCACGGCCCGGTTCCGGGCCTGGATTGCGGAGCGCGGACGCGGAGACAGCACACATCCGCGATGATCCCTTGACGGCCTGATGCCGGGCCGGGACTGTGGAGCGCGGATGCGCGCGGAACGCGCGTCTGTGATGAGGAGGAAATCGATGAATACACCCATTTCATGGCTGAAAGCATATGTGCCGGGGCTTGCGTGCACCGACAGGGAATATAACGACAGGATGACGATGACCGGAACGAAGGTGGACGGCGTCGCGCGCCTGGATAAGAATCTGGAAAAAATCGTTGTGGGCAGAGTTTTGTCCATCGAAAAACATCCCGACGCGGACAAGCTGATTGTCTGTCAGGTGGATGTCGGAAATGAGACCGTGCAGATCGTAACCGGGGCGCCGAACGTATTTGAGGGCGCGCTGGTTCCTGTCGTCCTCGACGGAGGCCGCGTGGCCGGCGGACACGACGGCGGCCCGCTCCCGGAAAACGGCATTCCGATCAAGGCCGGCAAGCTCCGCGGGGTCCCTTCCGCGGGCATGATGTGCTCCATTGAAGAGCTCGGAAGCGACCGCAACGCCTATCCGGAGGCGCCGGAGAACGGCATTTACATTTTCCCGGAGGCGCTCGGACCTGTCACGGAGGAAGAGACCCGCGCGCTGGCAGCCGCCGGAAAACTGGACAGCGAGGAAGCGCGCGCCATGAACCCCGTCGAGCCCGGCATGGACGCCGTTGCGCTCCTCGGCCTTCGCGACACTGTCTTTGAATACGAGATCACATCGAACCGCGTGGACTGCTACAGCCTGCTCGGCGTGGCCCGCGAGGCGGCGGTGACTTTCGGAAAGCCGTTTACGGAACCGGAAACGGCTCCCGCGGCGGACGAGACCGGCGATGTGAATGAGTATATCTCCATTGAGGTGAAGGATCCCGACCTGTGCAGCCGCTATACCGCGCGTGTCTGCACGGATGTCAAAATCGGCCCCTCCCCGTGGTGGATGCAGCGCAGGCTCTCCGCCTGCGGGATCCGTCCGATCAACAACCTGGTCGACATCACCAATTATGTCATGATCGAGTACGGACAGCCGATGCATGCCTTTGACCTGGACACTGTGGCGGGACACAAAATCGTCGTGCGCCGCGCCCAGGACGGCGACATGTTCCAGACCCTGGACGGCCAGATGCGGCAGATGGATCACGACGTCCTGATGATCTGCGACGCGGAGAAGGAGATCGGCATCGCGGGCATCATGGGCGGGGAGAACTCCAAGATCACCGACGACGTAAAGACCGTCCTCTTCGAGTCCGCGACCTTCAACGGCCCCAACATCCGCAAATCCGCGAAGCGGATCGGCCTGCGCACGGACGCCTCCGGGATTTTTGAAAAAGGACTTCATCCCACGAACGCGGAGGCGGCTGTCAACCGCGCCTGCCAGCTGATGCGCGAGCTGGGCTGCGGCACACCCGTCAGGGGCATTGCCGAGGCCTGCGAGCCGATTCCCCCGCGCGCCCGCATCGCTTTCGACGCGGCGCAGATCAATGCCTTCCTCGGAACGGATTATGACGAGAAAACCATGCTCGACATCTTCGGGAAGCTGGAGATGGAGTACGACGCGGAGAAAAAAGAAATTGTCGTTCCCTATTTCCGGCAGGATGTCAAGGCGATGTGCGACCTCGCGGAAGAGGTGGCGCGTTTTACCGGCTACGAGAATATCCCGATGACGCTTCCGGGCGGCTCTTCCATGATGGGAGGACTGACCTACAAGATGCGCATCCAGGACAAGGCCCGCGAGGCGGCCATGTTCAACGGATTCTCTGAGGCCATGACCTACTCCTTTGAGAGCCCGAAGGTCTTCGACCGCCTGCTCTTTGCCGAAGACGCGCCGGAGCGGAAAGCCATCCGCATCTCCAACCCTCTGGGTGAGGATTTCTCCATGATGCGGACCACGCCGCTGCACGGAATGCTGACGAGCCTTTCGACCAACTATAACCGCCGCAACAAGGATGTCCGCCTCTTCGAGCTGGCGAACGTCTATATCCCGAAGGAACTGCCGCTCACGGAGCTTCCCGACGAGCGCTCGATGTTCTGCCTCGGCATGTACGGCGAGGGCGATTTCTTCACGATGAAGGGCGTGATCGAGCAGTTCTTCGAGATGTCCGGCATCCGTGAAAAGATGGTCTGTGACCCCGCCGCGGGCAGGCCCTTCCTGCACCCCGGCCGCCAGGCCCTCGTTAAGGCCGGCGGAGACACGCTCGGCTATTTCGGAGAGGTGCATCCGGACGTGGCGGGCGCCTACGGCATCGGCGGCCGCGCCTATGTCGCGGTCATTGACCTGCAGAGCGTCCTTCCGCACACCAGCTTTGCGTACCACTACACCGGCATCGCCAAATATCCGGCCGTATCGAGAGATATCAGCATGCTTGTGCCGAAGCCCGTGACGGCAGGCCAGATCGAAGCCATTATTGCCCAGCGCGGCGGAAAGATCCTCGAGTCCTACAGCCTCTTTGATATCTACGAAGGCGTGCAGGTCCGCGCGGGCTTTAAGTCCATGGCCTACAATCTTGTCTTCCGCCACAAAGAGAAGACCCTTGAGGAGGCGGAGATCCTCGCGGCCATGAAGAAGGTTCTGAACGGCCTCGAGAGCCTGGGAATCGAACTCAGAAGCTGAAAAGATCCGCTCGCTGCCGGGACTTCCCGCAGAACACACACGTAATTGTCATTTGCCGGAGCGGGTTCTGCTTATTTACGGAATTCTACAGGGCGGGAGAGGACCGTGGTCCGCCCGCCCTGCTTCTTTTAGCGGCAGGCTGCGGGAGCCGCGCAGGCAGCGGAGCGATCTCCGTCTATCCGTAGCAAGAAGGGCGGCGATGGCGGGAGCCGCGCAGGCAGCGGGGCGATTTAAAGAACTGATATACCTTTTGAAGCCGGGAAGCGCCGGCACGGAAGAATATTGTTAAGGAGAAAAGATGGAAAAACTGAACGCCTGGAACACTTATGATTTATCCGCGCAGGAAGCATGCATGGCATTCGCGGAGGATTACAAACACTTTCTTGACGCCGGAAAGACCGAGCGCGAGTGCGTCGATTTTTTCGTCGGGGAAGCGGAGAAAAACGGTTACATCGAGCTGGGGCGCGCGATTACCGAAAAAAAACAGCTGAAGGCGGGCGACTGTGTCTACAGCGTCTGGATGAACAAATCCATGGTGCTGTTCCGCATCGGGGAAAAACCTTTTGAAGAGGGAATGAACATCCTCGGCGCCCACATCGACTCCCCCCGTCTGGACGTCAAGCAGGTTCCGCTGTATGAAGACGGCGGCATCGGATATCTCGACACCCACTATTACGGCGGGATCAAGAAATATCAGTATGTCACCCTGCCGCTGGCACTGCACGGCGTTGTGGTCAAAAAGACCGGGGAGACCACGATTGTCAGCATTGGAGAAGAAGAGGACGATCCTGTTTTCTTTATCTCCGATCTGCTGCCGCACCTGGCCCAGGAACAGATGAAAAAGAACGCCTCGACATTTATCGAGGGGGAAGCCCTGGATCTGATCATCGGCAGTCAGCCCGTGGTGATCGACGCGGACACAAAGCCTGTAAAAAAAGGGGAGAACTCCGAAAAAGAGGACGGGGACGCGGAGAAAAAGAGCGGGGAGAAGAACACCGTCACCAAAGCCCTGCTGAAGATCCTGAAAGATGTCTACGGCATCGAGGAGGAGGATTTTATCTCCGCCGAGCTGGAAATCGTGCCCGCCGGGAAAGCCCGCGACGCCGGTCTTGACCGCAGCATGGTGCTCGCGTACGGACAGGATGACCGCGTGTGCGCGTATCCCTCCTTCCGCGCCCAGATGGAAGTCGAGGACATCGCGCGGACAAGCTGCACGCTTCTTGTTGATAAGGAGGAGATCGGCAGTGTCGGCGCCACCGGCATGCAGTCCCGCTTCTTTGAAAACGCCCTGGCAGAGGTCATGCAGCTCTGCGGCCAGTACTCCGAGCTGGCGCTCCGCCGCACCCTCGCCAACAGCGCCATGCTCTCCTCGGATGTGAGCGCGGCTTTTGATCCTTCCTACGGATCCGCGTTTGAGAAAAAGAATTCCTGCTTCCTGGGCGGGGGCATGGTTTTCAACAAATTCACCGGCGCCCGCGGGAAATCCGGCTCCAACGACGCCAACGCGGAATATCTCGGCGCGCTCCGCAAGGTTATGGAGGACGGCGATGTCCTCTTCCAGACTGCGGAGCTCGGGAAGGTCGACCTGGGCGGCGGCGGTACCATCGCCTACATTCTTGCCCTTTACGGCATGAATGTCATCGACAGCGGCGTGCCGGTCCTGAGCATGCATGCGCCCTGGGAGGCCACGAGCAAAGCGGATCTCTATGAAGCCTACAAGGGATATAAGGCGTTTTTCAGAAAAATGGATATGAGGAATATGTAGACGCCACGCGGGGACGGACCTTCGCGGAACGGCCCCGCGCCTGCGCCCGCATTGGGAGAATATGATGAATGTGACAGGCACCGGGTCCCGCGGGGACAGGCCTTCGCGGAACGGCCCCGCGCCTGCGCCCGCATTGGGAGAATATGATGAATGTGACAGACACCGGGTCCCGCGGGGAGATTCCCCTCGGGCACCGCACTGCGGATTATTATTTTGATCTGCCGCAGGAGCAGATCGCCCAGGACCCCCTCGAGGACCGCGCGGCATCCCGGCTCCTGGTTCTGGACAGGAATACCGGCGCGGTCACGCACGGGACTTTCCGGGATATCCTCCGGTATCTGAAGCCCGGGGACGCGCTGATCCTCAACGACACGAAGGTGATCCCGGCCCGTCTTCTGGGCGAGCGGGAGGGGACCGGCGCGGCTGTGGAGATCCTGCTTCTCAGACGCAGGGAAAGAGATGTCTGGGAGTGTCTCGTCCGTCCGGGGAAAAAACTGCGGCCCGGCGTGCGCGCGGTTTTCGGAGACGGGAGTCTGAGGGCGGAGATCCTCGAGGTCATCGAGGACGGAAACCGCCTCGTGCGCTTTGAATTCGACGGGATTTTCGAAGAGGTTCTGGACCGGCTCGGGGAGATGCCGCTGCCGCCTTATATTACGCATAAACTCAGGGACCGGGACCGCTACCAGACAGTGTACGCGAAATACGAGGGGTCCGCGGCCGCGCCCACAGCCGGGCTGCATTTCACGCCGGAGCTGCTGGATGAGGTCCGCGCCCTCGGCGTGAAAACCGGCTTTGTAACCCTGCATGTGGGGCTCGGGACGTTCCGCCCGGTCAAGGTGGAGGACGTCGGGGAGCACACGATGCACACGGAGTGGTACAATATTCCCCCGGGGACAGCGGATCTAATCAACCGGACGCATGAGGCGGGCGGACGCGTGATCTGCGTGGGTACGACCAGCTGCCGCACGATCGAGAGCGCGGCAGACGAAAACGGCGCGGTCCGCGCGGGCAGCGGCGATACTTCGATTTTCATCTACCCCGGGTACCGCTTCAGGGCGATGGACGGGCTGATTACAAATTTCCATCTGCCGGAATCCACCCTGATCATGCTGGTCAGCGCTTTCGCGGGCCGGGAACATGTTCTTGCGGCGTACAGAGAGGCGGTCGCCGCCGGGTACCGCTTTTTCAGCTTCGGGGACGCGATGTTCATCGCGGGCGGCACACAGGCCTGAAAGGAATCAATCTGCGTTATCTGTTCAGGCTGCCACGAAATTCGAGGCGTTTTGCGCGGCTTTTTCGCGCAAAACCCGAGTTTAACGGCGCGCGGCGCCGCGTAAGCGCGACACGCTTTTCAGCGTGTTGGAATCGCC
>JAUNJS010000367.1 GCA_030533125.1 Eubacteriales bacterium
TTGTTTTCTTTATTGTTCTTAATTGCAATAATCGTAAAATGATGGTTCTCAGGCGCTTGCCAATGCGCCGTTTTTTACGCAAAATGACAATATTTCAAATCCGGTTTCTCAAAGAACCAGTTCCATCAGGGTCTTTCTGACCGTCATTCCCATTTTCTCATAAAACGCGCGGGCGTCGTTTCCCTCCCAGACATGGAGCTGGAGGTCATGGCAGCCAAGCCGCTCCGCCTCCTGCCGGACATGGTCGAACAGGGCCCTGCCCACATGCAGATGCCTGCTTTCCTCGTTCACACCCAGGTCATCCAGATACAGCGACCTGACGGGAACCTGATTATTGGATGGAACCGGCTCCAGGATCTCGCAGAAGGCATACCCCAGAAACCTGCCGTCCTCCGCGCAGGCGACATACACGGGCCTTTTGTCATCTTTAAACATCTCTTTCAGGTCCGCTTCGGTATATTTCGTCGTCCCTGTAATAAACAGATCCGGCCGCAGCGCCGCATGTATTTCCAGCACCTGGGAAAGAAGCCGCAAAATCTCCGGGCAGTCACTCTCCCGCGCTCTTCTGATTACCATTCGCACACTCCCTTTTCCTTTCAAACGCAATTCTCAACTCCGAAAAGCGGTTTTCCGCCTTTTTATCTGACATACAGACACTTCCGTGTCTGATCGTCTGTTCTCCGCAACCCGAAGGCCGCATTCCGCACAGCCGGCCCCGCATTTCACTCCAGGTGTCCGCCGCATTTCGGGCAGAAGGAGAAATCCTCCTCCGTCTGATAGCCGCAGGCCGGGCACCGGCGCACTCTGCGGGCGGCTCCGCCGCCGGAACGGCCCGCGAACCTGAGGTCCGCCGCGCCGATCTCCACGCTCTCCCCGCGTGCTATGCGGGCTCCGATCTCCGGATTCAGTTCGTAAACCGTCCCGCAGCAGGACATCTGGACATAGTACTTCCTGCCCCATCGGAAACAGGGAATAAAAAACAGCAGAAGCTGGGTAAAGGTCATGTAGACCCGGTATCTGCCGTACTGGCCGCACTGCGTACAGATAACCAGCTGGTTATGGTCAAAGTCCTTTCGTCCCTGCGTGACTCCGATCATCAGAAACATCTTCTGCTCCTTTGTGTCAAAACCGCTGTTTTCCCGTCAGCAATTGCGCCCGATCGCGCCGCGCAGGATCTGTGCCATTTCGTCGATGTGCTCTTCCCGCGTGACAAGGGCGGGCACAAAGCGAAGGATATTGGAACCCGCGTTGATCATAATCAGCCCGTTCTCCATGGCATCGGCGATGATGGGGCCGACGGGCCGGTCAAAGACGAGGCCCTGCATGAAGCCCACACCGCGGCGCTCCGTGACGCAGGCAAATTCCGCCGCGAGATCGTCCAGCACTTTTGTGAGGTAAGGGGCGGTCTCCCGGACGTGGTTCACCAGATCCAGCGACTCATACTGGTCGAGAACGGCGTTGACCGCCGCGCAGGCAAAGGGATTCCCGCCGTAGGTCGTGCCGTGGTCGCCGGCTGTAAGGGAGCTCTGTCCGACCTCCTCCGTGAGGAGGAACGCGCCGACCGGCACGCCGCAGCCCAGCGCCTTGGCGCAGGTCATGATGTCCGGCCGCACGCCATAGCGATGCCAGGCGCACATGTACCCGGTGCGTCCCAGACCGCACTGGATCTCGTCAAAGATCAGAAGGATCCCCTTTTCGTCGCAGAGCGCACGCAGTCCCTTCAGAAACTCCTCCGACGCGGGCATAAGGCCCCCCTCGCCCTGGACCGGCTCGACGATGACCGCGCAGGTCTCCCCGCCAACGAGCGCCTTTACGCTCTCCAGGTCATTGAGACGGGCAAACTGCACGTCGCAGGGCATCTGTCCGAAGGGCTCCCGGTAATGGGGATTGCCGGTGACCGACAGCGCCCCGTAGGTGCGCCCGTGGAAAGAGTTTTCCATCGCGATCACCTGATGGCGCTCCTTCCCGTCCTTCAGCCAGGCGTGCTTCATGGCCGCCTTGAGGGCGCCCTCGACCGCCTCCGCGCCGCTATTGGTGAAAAAGACCCGGTCCATCCCGGTGACTTTTTTGAGCCGCGCCGCCGCTTCGATCGCCGGAGCGTTGTAAAAATAGTTGGAAGTGTGCAGGATTTTGTCGATTTGGGCCTTGAGGGCGTCATTATATGCCTGATTGCCGTAGCCCAGGGCAAAGACCGCGATCCCGGCCATGAAGTCCAGATACTTCTTTCCGTTCACGTCGTAGAGATACATTCCCTCGCCGTGATCCAGCACAACCTGATAGCGGTTGTAGGTATGCAGCAGGTCCCGCTCAGCCTGTTCGATCATCAGCTGCATTTTATTATTTTCTTCCATAACCGGCATTTCCTCCAGAATTTATACTCGTTTATACCCGATCCTCAAAATTATACCTTTTATACCTTATACCGGATCTCCACCTTATATGCCCGCTAAAATATACCCGATACCCGCTAAAATATACCCGGTAAAACGAACCGGCATGCCGGGGCTTCCCGGCTCATCGGCGCCGCCGGGGAGCGGAAACTCCCTGCATTGCTGCCCTCCTGCGCGCTGCCGGGCCCGCAGCAAAGCGGCCTGCAGCTTTTGTTTGCGCATCCTGCTCATCAGGGGACAGGCCGCAGATGCAGAAGAATCAATACCCTCTCTCCGCGTTGTAATCGCCCCTGTAGAACACAGTCCCGATGCCTCTGTCCGTGAAAATCTCAAGCAGGATGCAGTGCGGGATGCGGCCGTCGAGGATATGCACCCGGTGCACGCCGCCCCGGACCGCGTCCGTGCAGTTGGTCAGCTTCGGAAGCATCCCGCCGCCGACAATCCCGTCCTCCACCAGCGATTTCGCCTCTTCGATGTTGATGCGGCTGATGAGGGAATTCTGGTCATCCAGATTGCGGAGTACGCCGGTGATATCGGTCAGATAAACGAGCTTGTCCGCACAGACGGCGCGGGCAATGGCGCTCGCCGCCTCATCGGCATTGATGTTGTAAGTATTAAAGTCCTCGTCCATCCCCAGAGGAGCGACGATCGGCAGGTAATCCTTCTCCAGCATATCGAAAAGGATCTTCGGATCCACATCGGTGACTTCCCCGACAAAGCCGATATCCTGTCCGCCGGGATACTTTTTCTTGACAGTCAGCAGATTTCCGTCTTTCCCGCTGATGCTGACCGCCCGGACCCCGAGCTCTGCGACCATGGAAACGAGCTTTTTGCTCACACTGCCGAGCACCATCTCGGCGATCTCACAGGTCTCGGCATCCGTGACCCGCAGGCCGTTCACAAACTTCGCTTCCTTTCCGCTCTTTTCCACCCATTTGCTGATGGCCTTGCCGCCGCCGTGCACGATAATGGGCTTGAATCCGACCAGCTTCAGGAGCGTCACGTCCTGGATGACACAGCGCTGCAGCGCCTCGTCGCTCATGGCGCTTCCGCCGTATTTCACAACGATAATCCTGCGGTTGAATTTCTGAATATAAGGCAGCGCCTCAATGAGGACATGCGCCTTCTGCTGCGCCTCCATCTGTTCCCGGTTTAAATATGGCTCCACTCCCTTTTCCTGCCTTTCCTTCTATCCTATAATGCCTGTAATGCTATACTGCCTG
>JAUNJS010000368.1 GCA_030533125.1 Eubacteriales bacterium
GGAGCTTCTTCTGCTGCCTCTTCCGCAGCTTCGGCAGGAGCTTCCTCAGCCAGCTCCTCCGCAACCGCCTCATCGACCGCGGCGGCTTCCGCCTCATCCAGGCCCGGCTCTTCCGCCTCTTCCGCGAATTCATCTTCCTGCTCCGCCAGCGCTTCCTTGACCTTCACAGCGCCGTCCGCGAAAGCATCCTTGACCTTGCCGGCTGTTTCACCCATGACTTCGAGAACAGTCTCTCCCTTGGGGCCGATCGCTTCTTTAATACGGGTATAGGCCTGCGCGGAACCGTTCTTGATGGTGATGTAGGTTCTGGTCGCCGCGGCTTTCACCTTCGCTTTGGTCTCCTCCATCTCCTCTTTCCGGCTGTCTTCCGCGGCATCGCTCTCCGCAGCCTGCTCCGCTTCTTCTTCCTCTTCCGGAGCTTCTTCCTTTTCCTCTTCCGTATCCCCGGAAACCGCTTCCGCTTCCTCTTTCTCCTCTTCCTTTTCCTCTTCTTCCTCGTCGTCATCTTCGAAGAGATCATCCTCATCGTCGAAGTCGGACTCTTTCGCGTTTTCCTCCAGATAGTAATATACTGTCGCGGCCGCAACGCCAAGGATCGTGCTTCCCAACAAAAGTCTGCCCAGTCTGCTCATGAATAACCTCCTCATACAATACAATTTTTAAAAAATATTTCGCGTGATAACATACGGCATTCGCGGCCGCCTGCCCGCTCCACACATTCGGAATCCGCTCATTTTGCACCCGTTCCGGGTGCAAAATGGCTCCTTCCTCATGTGTGACGCTCGCCAAATGTCTGCGAACGTGCGTGCGAGCACGCCGTTCGCAGCCGCTTGGCTCACTGTTTTATACATACTAACCTATTTCCCCGGAAATGAAAAGATAATATTTCATTTTCGCGAAAAGATGATCATATCTCCTGAAAAAGACTGTCTTTCTCTTTTCAGAAAAGGACATTGATCCGTTTTTGTACAACCGTTCCGGAACGTGACAGATTGATCCGCCTTACTTTTTATGCGGAATATGGATTTCCGGAACCGCCACCGTGTCGTACCTGATGGTCGGTTTTTTCTCTTTTTCCTCCGGGCTGCCGGATTCGTCAGTACTCTCCTCCGTTTTTCCGGCAGGCTGCGCGCCGGTTTGGTCTGTCCCCTTGTGCGCGGCCTTTCCGGTATGGATCTCCGGCACGGCCAGTTCATCCTCTTCCACGGTATACCCGCTGCGGGAAGGATGGTCTGCCGCGGATTCCACTGTTTCTGTATGCCCTCCGGCAAAGATCGATTCAATTTCCTCTTCTATTTTTTTAACAAAATCACCTGCTTTAGACACCCTGCTTGTTCCTCCTCATTCCTGCACTTTCCAGCGCTTTCCTGCCCGTTCCTGCTCTTTGGCCCGCGCGCTTTTCCTTCCGCGGAAACAGTCGTTACACCAGATTAATGAAAAACGTGATGACCAGGCTGTTGATGAAGTCCGCGAAGAGGCTGCCGACGATCGGAATCAGAATGTATGCCTTGATGGAAGGGACGTACTTATCGACAACCGCCTGCATGTTTGCCATCGCGTTCGGGGTCGCGCCCATTCCGAAGCCGCAGGTGCCGGCCGTGATGACGGCCGCGTCGTAGTCGCGCCCCATGACATTGAAAATCACGAAATTCGCGAACAGGAACATGAACACAGTCTGCGCGAGCAGAAGCAGGAGCAGGGGCAGCGCCAGCTCCGCAAGCTGCCAGATCTTCAGGGTGATCATGGCGATCCCCAGGAACATGGAGAGCATGATCCCGCCGATGTCATTGATCTCGCCCATGTAGATCTTGATCCCCGAAGTGTATTCCCCAATGTTGCGGATCACCGCCGCGGCAATCATGGCGCCGATATAAATCGGGAATGTCATGCCGGTCTTGGACAGCAGGAAAGAGACCACTGTGCCGATTCCGACAGCCAGGGTGAGCTGGAAGCTCGCGGGCGCGTAATCTCCGAGCGCCCTCTCGTGGGCCTCCTCGTCTTCCACGAGGATTGCGTCATCGGCCGTGACGGCGGTCTTCAGCAGGTCTTTGGAAATAATGAGATGGTTCGCGATGGGACCTCCCAGAAGAGAACCGGCGATCAGTCCATAGGTCGCCGCGGCCGTGGCGACCGTCGTCGCCCCGGTCAGGCCGAAGTCCTCCAGCACCGGCCCGAACGCGCCGGCTGTCCCGTGGCCGCCGACCATCGGGATCGACCCGGTACACATTCCCAGCAGGGACTTCTGGCCCAGGACGCCGGCGAGGCCGACCGCGATGCCGTTCTGGGCGATGATCATGACGGTCACGAGCACCAGAAAGACGATCAGCGCGCTCCCGCCGGATTTCAGGACCTTGACATTTGCCTGGAAACCGACAGATGTGAAGAAAAAGACCATGCACACTTCGCGCAGTGTATCTGTAAACGAAATCTCAATGATTCCGTTCACATACAGCACGCAGTTCAGGATCGCGAAAATCAGTCCGCCCACGACAGGCGCCGGAATGCAAAATTTCTCCAGAAAGCGGATTTTTGTCTTTAAAAAGGAACCGAGCATCAACGCGACAACTGCCAGCGCCAGTGTCTGGTACATATCAAGAGTGATGGAAAACATTTATACTCCTTCCCCCGGTGTCAGCGCGGCCTGGCTCAATCAATTGCGATTCCATTATCCGAATACCATGCCTTCGCCCCGTCATGGAACGGCACGGGAATGTCCTTTGTCGCCAGGACAGGATCCAGCTCAAAGTCCACGGGGACAACGTATTCCAGATCCTGCACATGATCAAAGAGACAGCCGGTAATCTGCTTAACCCTGTCCGCCGACAGGCTGGAGGAAGCGATCAGGATGGATTTGACGCCCAGGGTCTGCACATCCTGCGCCTGCCCGGTATATGTCCCGGCCGGAATGGTATACGAAACGAAATAAGGATAGGTATCCGTCAGCGCCTCCGCTTCCGTCCCGGTTATATCCAGCAGACGGATCGGGGTCTTCTTCGCGAGCTGTTCGACTGTCGTCGTCTGCACGCCGACCGTGCAGAAAAACGCGTCGATCTCCCCCTTGTTCAGCGCGTCCGCCGCCTCCGTATAGTTCATGTTTTTCGCGTCGACCATATCCATGGAGATGCCGTATGCCTGCAGGATCTGCTTCGCGTTTTTCTCCGAACCGGACTCCTCCTCGCCCACGCTGACCGCCCTGCCGCGCAGGTCCCGCACGGAAGTGATTCCCGAATCCGCCAGCGTCACCACCTGGCACGCCTCCGTATACAGACCGGCGATCGCGCCGAACCCGGGCTGGCTGTTGGACGCCAGATAATCATTGATGACATCCGCCTGGGCAATCGCGAGCTCAATGTATTTCCCCTTATCTGTCATAAGGCGGATGTTGGCGGCCGAGCCTGCCGTCACCCGCACATCCACATCCAGTCCCTCAATATCATCCTCCAGGAACTTCCCGAATGCCTGTCCGAAACTATAGTAATTACCGCCTTCGCCCGCAGTTCCCATGCGGATCCCCTTATCGCTCTTTCCGCAGCCGGAAAACAGCAGCGCCACGGAAAGAACCGCGGCAAACACCGCCGGAACAAGCCGTCCTTTTTTCTTTTTCATCATATT
>JAUNJS010000369.1 GCA_030533125.1 Eubacteriales bacterium
CCTGACGCGGATGCGGGTTTCCGACGCGGAGCAGTCCTGACGCGGATGTGCGTTTTCCGGTACAGCCAGGTATGACGCGCGCGGAGGCCCGACAGGTACAGGAACGCGCGGTAGTTATTCGTCCCAGCCGTCTGTCAGCCGGATTGTCACGCCGATATTCCGCACAAATTCCCCTTCCTTCAGATCGAGGTCATTCGGGTGCGAGACAGAAGGAAGATCAAAAGTATCTTCCAGTTCCACCTGGATCCAGCTCTTTGCCTCCGCGATGGCATCGTTGAGGACCTCGTCGAGGGTGTCTCCCTTCGCGAAGCACTGCTCGAGATCCGGGAAATATCCTGTATAGCCGCCTTCTTCTGTCTGACGGAACACTGCGGGATAAACGAAATGCATATTGTTTCCTCCTAATCACTTATTATACGTTATACGGTATTATACGGGTTCCCGCGCTTTCCGCCTCGTGAAATCCGCGGGAAACGGACCCTGCTTCTGAACCAGTTAGATTATATCATTTCACGGGACAATTCTGTAGGGAATTGACGGGTTCGACAGTGTATTTTTTTCGGGGTTTGGAGTATAATGAGGGGGATTTGAGTCTGGAAAGATCTGGATTGCGCAGGCAGGTACATCTATGGATATGAAAGATATATATAATGTCGGAAATGATATCATGGACGCCGTCAACGACGCGGTGACCCGGCAGGATTTCTCGGGGCTGAACGAGACGCTCCGGAGTGTGACGGGAAGCGCGGCGGGACAGGCGGCGGACGCGCTGCACAGTCTGCAGGAGCATCTGCAGAGCGACGGCACGGCGGGCGCCGCGTCCGGCGGCGAAAGGACCTACGGGCACGCGGGGCGCGCCGGGGGAAATGTGACCGAAGAGTATATGAAGCGGGCGTCAGGTCCGCGCCATCATACGACGTATTCCAGCAGGATCTCGCCCTTTCTGCAGCAGAAAATCAGCAGGAGCAGCGGGACGGGGCGGATCCTCGGAGGCGTCGCGTGCCTGGTGTTCGCGGGCATTTCTTTCCTGGATACGATCGCGTCGGGCCTTCTCGGCTTCTTTTCCCCCGTCGGCAACGGCCTGTTTTCCGCGTGGAGCATTTTTTCCCTGATTATCGCGGGCGGTTTTGCGATCCTCGGCGGGATCCTTCTCAAGTCCGGGAAGGAGCGCAAAGAGCTGGTGCGCAAGTACTACGAGTACGGGAAAGCCGCGGGAACTGCGGAGTATCTGGAGATCAGCAGGCTGGCGGAAGCCGTCGGCGAGCGCCGGGAGACAGTGCTGGCGAATATTGAGAAGATGATCAGCGAGGAGATGCTGCCGGCCGCCTGGTTTGACCGCCAGAAGACGACGCTCATGCTCTCGGAGCGCATGTACAACGAGTATCTGCGCCTGGAGAGGGAGCGGCAGGAGCAGGAGGCCGAGGAGGCCAAAGCGCGGATGGAGGAGCAGCAGCGGACGGGCGGCTTTGCGGCGGCGGCTGCGCAGGGCGTTTCCGCGGATTCTCTCCCGGATGACCTGAAGCTCCGCCCGGAGGATCAGAAGCTTCCCGCCGAGGCAAGAAAAATCGTGGAGGAAGGCCTGCTGTATATGGGCCGGGTCCGGGAATATAACCGCCTGATCGCCGACGAGGAGATGACGGCAAAGCTCACACAGCTGGAAACCACGATGAACCGTATTCTGGAGCAGATCCGGAAGGATCCCTCCAGTGCCCCGAACCTGCGCCGCCTGATGGTGTATTATCTGCCCACGACCATGAAGCTGCTGGAGGCGTACGTTGAGCTGGATCGGCAGCCCATGGCAGGGGAAAACATTGTATCTACAAAACAGGAGATCCGGGAGGCGCTGGGGACGATCAATCTGGCGTTCGAGAACCTTCTGGACAGCCTGTTCCAGGATATGGCCTGGGATATTTCCTCCGATATTTCCGTCATGAAGACGATGATGGAGCAGGACGGTCTGACCGGGAACCAGATGCGCAGGGCGGCTGCTTCCTCCGCAGCCCGGGAAGGAGTCCTTTCAGAGCCGGCGCGGGAAGAAACGCCTTCAGAACCGGCGGCGCAGCCGCAGGGCGCGGCTTTTTCCCAGGAGTATACAGACGGATTCTCGGAGGGTCTGGCGGAGGACGACGGAATGCCGGGCGCGGCGCAGCAGGGCATACAGCTGAAGTTCGGCGAATAAGCGCGGGAGCGGCGCAGCAGGGCATACAGCAGGGAATGAATAAAGAAGCAGTCGTGGAATCAGTCGTGGAATAGAGAGAAAGCACAGATATAGACAGATATAGAATGGAGGAGATTATGGCAGACGAAATCAGAACTGACGCGGCGGGGATGACGACGGAAGCGGCAGCGGCGGCCGAGGCGGCGGATCCATTTGCGGATCTGGCAGTACCCGCCGCGCCTTCCCTTTCTTTTGGAGAGCCGGAGGCGGCAGCTGTCCAGGAAGCGCCTGCTCCCGCGGTGGCCGCGGCGCCGCAGCCGGAGCCTGAAGAGGCGGTCCTGAGTCCCGAGGAAATCAAAATGGTGGATGCCTTCGTGAAACAGATTGATATCACGAACACGCAGGCTGTCATGACCTACGGGGTCGGTACGCAGAAAAAGATGGCGGATTTCTCCGAGAAGACGCTGGAGAGCGTCAAGACCAAGGATCTTGGAGAAGTGGGCAATATGATTACCTCCCTTGTGACGGAGCTCAAAAACTTTGATGTGGAGGAACAAGAGAAGGGGATCAAGGGATTCTTCAAGAAGAGTACCAACCGGATGCAGGAGATGAAGACCAAGTACACCAAGGTTGAGACCAACGTGGAAGCGATCTCCAAGGAACTGGAAAAGCATCAGATCACACTCATGAAGGACATCGACCTTCTTGACCGGATGTATGAGCTGAACCTCAATTATTATAAAGAACTTTCCATGTACATTCTCGCGGGGAAAAAGAAGCTCAAAGAGGCGCGGGAAAAGGATCTGGTGGAGCTGCAGCAGAAGGCGCAGCGCACCGGCCTCCCCGAGGACGCGCAGGCGGCGAAGGACTATGCCGAGATGTGCGACCGCTTCGAGAAGAAGCTTCATGATCTGCAGCTGACCAGGACCGTCGCCATGCAGACAGGTCCGCAGATCCGCATGATCCAGTCCTCCGACTCTGTCATGGCGGAGAAGATCCAGTCCACGATCGTCAATACGATCCCGCTCTGGAAGAGCCAGATGGTCATCGCCATCGGCGTCGAGCACGCGAACAAGGCGGCGAAGGCGCAGCGCGAGGTCACGGACATGACAAACCAGCTCCTCAAGAAGAATGCCGACGCGCTCAAGGTCGCGACCGTCGAGGCGGCGAAGGAGGCCGAGCGCGGCATCGTGGACATCGAGACGCTCAAACACACGAACGAGATGCTGATCTCCACCATGGACGAAGTGCTGACGATCCAGACAGAAGGAAAACAGAAACGGCAGGAGGCGGAAGCGGAGCTCGCAGGCATTGAGAGCCAGCTCCGGGAGAAGCTGCTGCAGGCCTCCAGACTGTAAGCCCTGTAAGCAGACAGCAGATCCTGACACATGATGACGGCTCCGGCCGCCGCGCTGCGCGGCCGGGACCGTCTTTTTCTTTTCCGGCAGAAC
>JAUNJS010000071.1 GCA_030533125.1 Eubacteriales bacterium
CCCGGAAATTCAATCTCCCGGGAATACTATCTCCCGGGAACCACTCAAAAGAATACGGTCAATTGATTGTCCGAAATTCGTACGCAAATGAATTAAATTACCGATATTCAGATTATCTACAGGCCAAAAATACAGCCGGCTCCTGAAGGCAGGGCCGGCCTGCGAATCATTCCTCTTTCGGTTTTTTCAATCCCAGCGCTTTCGGCCAGTTAATGAATGCATGCATGAGTTCCGCGTGCCGCTCGATCTGTTCCCAGGAAAAATCATGATAAAACGGCTCATAGTACAGGGCCCAGACCGCAGAGGTCAGAATGTGCATTTCCTCCATAGTCAGTTCCCGGTCTGTCATCCCGCGTCTGCGCGTTTCCATATAGTACTTGTAATCGAGCACATTCATTTTATCAGCCCAGTCATGATGAAAATTTCTGTATCGGGTTCCGGAGGAACATCTGACCAGCAGAGTGAACCCGTCCTTATGTTCATACAGGATTTTCATCCACTGCATGATCGATTCCGGCGTCATGGACAGCGATTCATATAATTCCCGGTCCGTATACTTCGAGAGATCGGTACTCTCGATCACCGCGACCTGCTCCTCTATGTCACGGATTGTATCCGATACAAGCGCGGAAAACAGCGCCTCTTTTCCCTCGTAGCGTTTATACAGCGCGCCTGTGGTCACGCCGGCAGCCCTGCAGATTTCCGCAAGCGAAGACAGCTCATAGCCTTTTTCCAAAAACTCTTTCTTCGCGGCAGACGACAAACGCGGATCAATGCTCCTGTCCGGGACAGACATAAGTTCCTCCTTCCATTCCCTGATTTCCATTGATAATTCAATTATCAGTTTATCACATCCATAGAAAACAGGTCAAGGCTGTAATGCCTCTTCGGCACCCACCCATGCGTAACAAATCCCCATCGCTCCCAGCACCACCAGTGCGTACAGTACATAGTAGCCGGCTCCTCCGCCGGCGACAGCTTCGATCCACGAAAGCGGAGAATCCGGCGCGGCCTGCAGCAGAAATCCGTAATTCATGCCTGTCGCGCGGTCAAACGGCATCATTATGACAAAATAAAGAAGACAAAAGCACACCGGAATCAGAGCCCGCCGCCGCGCAGGACACAGAGCTTTCTCCAGAATACTCGTGATGACATAGAGGACGATCCCGAAATGCCCCAGAAATTCGCAGGCGCTCAGGAACGAAAAGGGCGGCAGATCTCCCCATCCCGGGAAAAGAAGCGCGAGAAGGGCACCCGGAAGCCCGGGGAAAAACAGCAGTTCCGAGAGAACTGTCAACAGTGAATCAATCCCTGTGACAGTAGCTGCCGGCGGATCAATCCCCGTGACAGCAGCTGCCTGTGTATCATTCTCTGCCCTGCCGCGGCAAAGCAGCCAGTGCAGAAAGCATCCGTACCCCGCCATAGAGCAGACATGCAAAGGAAGGGAAGAGAGTCCGTAAGCTCCCTTCCTTATTTCATACAGCCCCGGCAGTACCCTCCCCAGAACAGCCAGCACGGCTCCCGCTTTTCTCCCGCGGGCAGGAAAGTAACGCACAGTTGCAGTTCCTGTAATGATTAATATGAACAGCCATACGATATGCTGCCTGCCGAAACACTCAAATCCGGACATGCGACCTCTAAACTCACCAGGAGAGAATTTTCGTAATATAGTATTGAACGACAAATTCAAATCTGTTTTGGGTTTTGAATTTTCTATATTTTTAACAGACCATGTGTGCCCATTTTGCACTCACAGAAACAACAATCCCCGCAGCCCCTCTGTTTACCGGGTTTGCGGGGATGCGTCGTTTATTCGTACTCTACGATAGACCTTCGGGCAGCACAATATGTCCTGGTTCTCATGATAATTATTCAGTCGCCGTCACATTGCAGGAACAGATCATCAAGCACGATCTGTCTGCCGACCAGCGAATTGTATTTACCGTTCCTAAGACCGTAAGTAGTGATCATCGTTATCTGCAGAGCCTTTTTTGTATTGGTAGCTTTACGGAAAAGATCCATCTTATTGCGAAGAACAAGATCATAGGCCCGGTCTATCTCAAACACATTAATAGAGAACTTGACTTCACACAGGTTGATGACATGGTCTCTTCTGTCAATGACAAAATCAATCTGTGCACCGGGACTCTCTGAAGATCCGGGGCTGCTCCAGACAGATACCTCCGATACAACGCCTGAAATACCAAGGCGTTGTTTGATCTGCGGGATATGATCCAGACATACCTGTTCAAACGTCAGGCCTGCCCAGGCATGACGCGCGGGAAGATCCAGAGCATGGCTCCAGAAATGCTCATCCCGCCCGCTTTTGTCTTTCAAAAACTGAAAATAAAAACGGGAATAGTAATCACTGAGCTGATACCGCATATTCTGATTGGTTTTTCCAAAGAAACCGACCGTCCGTACAAAACCGGAGTTTTGAAGGTTTCCCAGCATTTTGGTCAGATGTCCGTTTGCCGACAAGCCTGTCTTCTTTACGATCTCATCGCGGGTAAGCCCCCCGCGTTTTTGACTGAGCGCATCTGCAATCGCAATGTATTGCTCACTGTTCTTGAAAAGTGTATGGTACAAGTGATCGAATTCATCCCACAGCTCCGCCCGCTTTCTGAAAAACAGATTGTCAATATTCTGACGAAAACTCATTTGAGGATCCAGCATGCTGAGATAGTAGGGGATCCCTCCCATGATCATGTAACACTCCGCTATGTCATATCTGGACCATTCTATGCCGCGTGACTTCAGAAATTGTTCCGTCTCATATAGGTTAAAGGGCTGAAGAAAGAGCTTGCAGGTCAGACGGGAGAAGAGACCTCCTTTGTTTTCTTCGATATTTTCAGAGAGCCAGGACGTAGCAGAACCGCATACTATTACAAGGAGATTATTCTGCATGCTGCCCCATCCGTTCCAAAACCATTCAAACGCAGCAAGCAGATCGGATCTGGCTGTATCCATCCAGGGCATCTCGTCCAAAAAGACAATGCTCTTCTCGTCCTCAGGAAGAGTCGAGAGATAGCCTCGCAGCATCCGGAATGCGTGAAGCCAGTCTTTGGGAACAGGATCATTTCTGCCGGACTGGCGGTTCAGCTCATACGAGAAATTCTCAAGCTGCACACCCTTAGGCTGATTGTAGATACCGGTCAGTCTGAAATCGAACCGGCCGTTAAAAAACTTATGAATAAGAAAGGTCTTTCCCACTCGTCTACGTCCGTAAACGAGGATCAGCTGAGCCTGCTCCATTTCCAGGCATCTGTTCAGCTTCTGCTTTTCATATTCTCTTCCGAAGAGAATGTTCCGGATCATTATGTCGCCTCCCTTCACTATTTGATGAAAGAATACCACAAAAAAGTCGAAACATCAATTTATTCAGGCTATTAATATTTAATAATAATCAAAAAAGTCCGTACAAATACATTTACGGGCTTTTTTACAGTCAGACAATTTGCCATTCTCAGGATCAATGGAAGTGTGGAATGTTATCAAATATTCCATGACCTCCTCAATCCTGTCAGCCACCCGGCACATCCGGCGCAGCTCATCGGTCGGTCCGGTCAGGTCCGGCACTATGACAACTTTTTCCCCTGCGCCGTACGCGCTCCTGACCCCGTTCGGCGAATCCTCGATCGCCAGGCACTCACCGGGTTCCAGTCCGGATTTTCTGCAGTCGAAGAGATAGATATCCGTAAACGGCTTGCCCCGCTTCACAGATATCCGCAACACCCTCAGCTGTTGCCACAATACCACGCAATTGGATAACACATAATACTTGCGGTTATGAGCATGGCTCACAGACTCATATGATTAAAGCTACGCATTGCTCCGCTCTTACGAGCTCTCGCAATGCTCCACACATTCGCATTCCCGATCTTTTTTGCGCATTCTGCGCAAAAAATCTCTCCATGCTCATGTGTGGGCGCTCGGAAAATGTCCGCAAATGCCCGAGCGAGCTCGGCATTTGCGTCCACTTTCCTCGCTGCTTTAATCATACTTTCAAGAAATCCTTCCTGAATCCATCGCGAACACCTTATCGGCAATGCGCATGGTGGAAGGCCGGTGCGACACCAGAATGATCGTTTTGTCCTTTGAGAAAGTCTGAAGAGACTTCAGCACGATCGCCTCGTTCAGGCTGTCCAGGCTGCTGGTCGGCTCGTCCAGCAGCAAAAACGGGGCGTCATGCAGGAAAGCTCTCGCAAGGCCGAGACGCTGCTTTTCCCCGCCCGAGAACGTGTCTCCGAGTTCTCCGACCGGCGTCTCATAGCCCTTTGGCAGCGTCAGTATGAAATCATGAATGGAGGCTTTCCTGCAGCTCTCTTCGATCTCCTCCTGCGTGGCGGACAGCTTCCCGATGCGCACGTTATTCGCGATCGTATCCTGGAAAAGCTGCGTCTCCTGTGTCATGTAGCTCTCCATATCGCGGAGATCTGTTGTGTTGATCTCATCAATCCCGCGTCCGGAAATGCTGATCGTTCCCTCCCCGACCTTCCAGAAACGCATCAGGAGTTTCAGCAGCGTGGATTTCCCGCAGCCGCTTTTGCCGACGATGCCGGTGATCCTGCCTCTGGGGATGTCCAGTGACAGATCCCGCAGCACAGTCTCTCCGCCGTAGGAGAAGGTCACCGACTCGGCTTTTGCACCGTCAAATGCAGTTTCGGGCTTCCCTGCTATATCTTCTGTCTCCGGTTTTTCATCGATGATTGCAAGCACTCTGGAACCGGAGGCGACAGTGCTCTGCAGCGTAGTCCCCAGCTCGGACAGCGCAACGACCGGGCCGAAAGAACTCATCAGGGCGATGAGAGGAATCAGAAGACCGTCAAAGTCTACGACATTGTGGCTGTAGAGCCGGACGCAGAGCCCGAGCATGGAAAGATCGAAAAAGAGGATCATCGAATTGGCACCAGCCATATTGGTGCCGATTAAATTGCTCAGAATCCCCTGCTTTTCAGACAGTTCGTTCGTTTTTTCCCTGATCTCACCCAGTCGTTTTTCGCCTCCGGCATACTGCTGCGTCTCGTCAATCCCGCGAATACTCTCCAGCATGTGTGCCGCAAGCCTGCCGGATTCAGCTCTCAGCTTATCGCCCAGCGTCCCGCTGCGCTTTGAAACAGCTGCCGGGAGCAGCGCGCCCACGCACAGAAAGGCTGTGAGTGCCAGAAGCCCGAGACTCCAGTGGAAGGAACCGATAAACAGGCACATGATGCATTCCACCACCACCGCGATGCAGATCGGGGAGATGGTATGGGCATAGAAAACCTCCAGGAGCTCCACGTCGGAGGTGATGAGGGAGATCAGGTCGCCCTTGTCCCGGCCCTCCAGCTTCGCCGGACTCAGACGCCTGAGCGCCCGGAACACCCGGTCGCGGACGATCGCCAGAAGCTTAAAAGCAATATAGTGATTGGTCCACTGCTCCGCGAAGCGGAATACCGCGCGGGTCAGTACACAGACCCCAAGAAGGATATAGATCATGGAGCGTGTCAGGGGAACTCTCCCGCTGAGACCGGAGAGAACCGCATAACCGCCGAGGATCGGGATGAACTGCGCCGTAAGAAAGGCCAGCGTTCCAAATGAGACCGCCAGAACCATAAAACCTGCAAGAGGCTTGACCAGAACCAGCATCCGGAGAAGGACGCCCGGTTTACTCTTCTGTTTCATCGTCTGTCTCCTTCCCGAAGTCTTCCAGCTCCTTCTGCGTCTTCCACAGAGCGGCATAAGAACTGCAGCCGCCCAGCAGTTCTTCGTGCGTACCGCAGCCTGCGACATTCCCGCTTTCCATACAGTAGATGCGGTCGGCATCCGTGACGTTTGCAAGCCGGTGGGTGATCATTACAACGGTTTTTGTTTTTGCCAGGGCTTTGATCCCGGCGAGGATGGCCATCTCGCTCTCAATATCGATATTGCTCGTTGCCTCGTCAAATATATAGATCGGAGAATCATGCAGAAGCGCCCGGGCAAGGGCGAGCCTCTGCCGCTGACCGCCGGACAGGTTCCCCGCGTTTTCCAGCAGCGCAGTATCAAGGCCCTGCTCTGTCTCAAAGAAATCCGCGATTCCACACGCTTTCAGCGCGTTCCATATCTGCGCGTCAGAGGCCTCCGGTGCCGCCAGCAGCAGGTTTTCACGAATACTGCCTTTAAAAAACACGCTCCCGGGCCCCACATAGGTCACTGTTTTCAGCAGGCTTTTCTCCGAGACATTGGAAAGGGATTTTTCTGCGATGGTAATTTCCCCGCTCTTTGCATGGATTCTTCCCATGATCAGAGACGCGACTGTAGATTTTCCGCTCCCGCTCTCTCCGACGATCCCGGTGAATTCGTTCTTCGGGATTCTGATGGAAATGTCATGCAGGACCTCGCGGTCCTCTGTGTAGGAAAAACTCACATTTGCAAGCCTGATGTCGCCGCCGTCTCCGGGCAGAGTTTCCGCTTTTTGTGCCGGTTCTTCCTCGCTTAAGAAGTGAAAGATCTTATCGCTTGCCGCCATGCCGTTCATGGCAACGTGAAAATAACTGCCCAGCCGCCGCATGGGGAGAAAGAAATCCGCCGAGAGCAGGATCATAAAAATACAGCTCCACAGCGGCAGTGCCCCGGATGCAAACGCCGCGCAGGCAAGTCCTATGCCCAGCGCCGCGCCGCCGTAGGCGAATAAATCCATGATAATGATGGAATTGAGCTGCATGATCAGGACCTTCATGGTGATGACACGGAAGTTTTCGGACTCCCGGTTCATCTGCTCATTCTTAAAGGCGTCCGCCTGATAGGTCTTGAGCGTGGTCATGCCCTGAAGGTTCTCAAGGAACGTACTGCCAAGCTGCGTATACTGTGTCCAGTATTTGTTTAAGAGGCGTTTTGCAATTTTCTGCACCACAATGATCGAACCGGGGATCAGCGGCACGCAGACTAAAAGCACCGTTGCCACCCTGAAACTTCCGGCAGCCCCGAACAGAAAGAAAAGCGTGACCGGAGACAGAAAGGCGTAGAAAAACTGCGGGACATACTGTCCGAAATAGCTTTCCAGCTGCTCCACACCTTCCACTGATTCCTGCACCAGTTCTGCGGTGGATGCATGTTCTCTGTAGCCTGTGCCGAGCTTCAACAGCTTCCCGTAGATATGCTCGCGCATCACGCGCTTGACCGTCCGGGAGGCGAGATAACTCATCCTCACAGCTCCTCTTGTGGTGAACCACCGTACGATCAGGGTTGCCAGAATGACACCGACCCTGAACAGCAGGACGGAACCGGTCATTCTCTTATTCCGGAAATCCTCCAGCGTCAGCGCGATCATCAGGATCATGACCGCATTCATGGCAAGCTCCAGCCACTGCAGCAGCACATTCCCGGCAATATACTTCCGGCTCTCCGGACACATTTTCATCAATCTTTTGTCAAACATCTGCTGTCACTTTCCCCCGGCCGGAACCGGGATACTGCTTTTTATACTCGCTCACGCGATTCACTGCCGTTTGATGCAGCAGAATAAAAATATTCTCTCGCTATACGCTTTTGTATCGACAAGTATATCCGTTACCGAGTATATCTTCTTAACATGAGCTCCCGGATCTGCCGGTAATAAAGACTTCTTCCCGACTTCTTCCCGTGTGACGATTCAACGTCTGGCGGCTGCCGCAGCTCCACCTGAAACCCTGGATGTTCCGCCGGGCATCGGAACTGATGAAAGAAACGGAATCGGACCGGGCAGTCTGCCTGATGGATATTGCCGACGACTGGAGGTGTGAATACAACCTGGATCTGTATGCGCAGACATATGATGAGGCGATAGCATTTGCAATAGAGTATCCGAATACTTTGTGGTGCTGCGGCAATCACGATGTCTGCTATCAGTGGAATCAGAGGGAATCCGGATACTCCGGGATCGCGACGTGGATCGTCTGCGAAAAACTGCGGGTTCTGCGGGAATCCCTGCCATGCCGAAGATAAACAGACCGATCTTCTATAATCCATACACAATAATTCCCGCCAATGCAGAAATCCCGATCAGTCCAATTGGAGAAATGCCATTTTTCAGTACCTTTCCTGATCCGAAATAGATCGCAGCAAGTACAACAGTCATAAGGACTGCTGTTGTGTTTATGGAAAACGCTCCGAAACTCCCTGCGCTATGCTGTATGATCATAAAAATGCCGGTGGCAAGAATAATACCGATCATGCACGGTTTCAACCCACGCAGAACAGCCTGGACATACGGATTCTTAAGCAGCTTTTTCAGCAGGACCATAATGAGCAGAATGATGATGAACGATGGCAGCACGACTGCAGTTGTTGCAATCAGCGCACCCGCAAAGCCTGCCTGTGAACTGCCCACGTAGGTTGCCAGATTCACCATGATGGGACCCGGTGTGCTCTCGCTGACCGCAATCATGTATGTCAGCATTTCATCCTCAATCCATCCATATGAAAGAACCACATCCCGGATTAAGGGAATCGCGCCATATGCTCCGCCGAAAGCGAACAAGCCAACTTTCAGGAAGCCAATGAACAGATCGATGCAGATCATTATGCAGCGCCCTCCTTTCCGGCATTCCTCTTCATCAGGAATATGGAAAGACTGATGACCGCCGCGATCAGCATCAGGGCAATCGAAGATACTCGCAATGCAAAGAGATCGATCAGCAGCATGGCGATAAAGGCACAGCACATGATTGCAAGAGGAACTGCCTTTTTCTGCATCTTCCTGATCATCTTTATTGCCGCGTCAAGAATCAATATGCCAACGGCAAGTCTGATCCCCATGAAAGCATGCGCGATCCATGCAATTTCCAGAAAATTGTCTAAAAACATGGATATGAAGAAGATGATGCAAAATGAAGGAAGCACCATCCCTACGGTCGCAGCAGCAGCTCCCGCCAGCCCTTTTTGCTTATATCCAACAAAGGTCGCACAATTGATAGCGATCGGCCCCGGCGTGGATTCCGCGATCACCGTGACATTCATCATCTCGTCATGCGTAATCCACTGTTTCTTTTCCACACAGGAATTCTCTATCAGTGCGATCATGGCATATCCGCCGCCGAAGGTGAACAGGCCGATCTTTGCAAAAGTCAGAAAAAGATCAAACAAGATATTCATAAATCCCCATGGTGATGATGGTCTGCGCAGTGATCATGCCTCAATAATGCTGTGTTCAGTTACATTTCCCCTTGTCACATCATCTATACGGCGCTTCAACTCAGCGGCCTCCGCAGGAGTAAAACCATTCACATCACGCATAGAAAATGTCATTGACTGAGAGCGAACAGCCTGTCTTACAAGGGCAAGGGTGGCAGCAGACATAGAAAGGCCAAACGCTTCACAGAGTGCACTATAACTCTCTCTGGTTTTTTTATCCATCTTGAATGTAAAATTTGTCATTTCTTCTGTAGTTGAGATCATCGTAATCATCTCCTTTCTGCTTTAAATATCCCACATGCCCCCCGCTCAGTCAAGTGCTTTTAATGTGCTATAGCACACTTGATATGCAGTAACTGACAGTTGTCTTAAACGCATAAGGTTGTCTTGGTGATAAGGTTACCGCTCATAGCATATGAAGTGTTATCTTTGGGCATTGGGCTGGAGGATATTGCAGAAGTCGATGAATACATCAGCTTCACTGATTGGAAAGGAGCGGTTACACGCGTTAATACGGAAGAAGTGTCTGTGATAGAGATGCCGTTGATTGCCGTTGAGAAGAGTATTATGGAAAGAATGGAAAGGACTATGGAAAGTAAGTAAAAAGAGGCGTTGCCATTGTAAGATTTCTTCGTATAGTTTTATAGAGGCATAAATTGATGGAGAGGGAGGAGCATCGTTCTCAGTTATATAGTCTCAGTGGTTGGAAGCCATTGCCAAGAGGGTGGAGCATTACTTGAGCCTGTGTCCATATCTTTTCTCAACCCATCTTTCGTGTTCACATTCGCGAACATGGTCTTAAACATTATACTACCGGTTTAATGACAAACCGGAGCGTATATGTTAATTTAAAAACAGCAAAAAAGGACTGCTGGTCCGGAAAGGAAAGGCTATGCTGCAGATACATACAAACAGCTTTAAAAACACATATCACATGTTTGATCTTCAGGGGACAATTATGCCGACCGCCAAAGACGCGGAATGGCTTATTTGTGCATGCCTTAATAAGACCGGATCAAGTAGATATCTGGGGCCAGAAGCTTTCCCGCGAGCCAAGGGATAACCAGATAATAATGCAGTGATTAATGCTGATACTGCCGCTTGTCCGAAAAGACAGGCGGCTTTTTGTATGCAAAAAGAAAAAACAGAATAGAAAATCCTGTTAACAGATACAATTAGCTGCCGGATGAGCAGCAGAAGAGGAAGCCAACAATGAAAAAGCAGTATTTGGGTTTTGACCGCACGATCCTGTCCCCCGCAGGGAGGACCAGATCAGAAAAGAAGACAGAAAATAAAATAGATTAGTCAGCACACCGGCCTCCTATATGTCGGCGCTGCTGACATATAGGAGGTGCGGTAAGATGAATTTCCCAGTGATCAACACAGTTGCTACCGGACAGAACATCAACCGTATGCGTATCGAAGCAGGTATGGCTGTAAGGGATAAGCAAGACGTGTTCGGATTCACAACACCGCAGGCAATCTACAAGTGGATCCACGGGGCAGCCATGCCCACGATCGATAACATGGTGATCCTGGCGGCAATGTTCGACGTGACGGTAGACGAGATCATAGCCGTGGATACGGTAGACGTTAAGTGCGGTTAAAAACAAATTATATAGTGAGTATGGTGCGGGCCGGGATCGGCCGGTCCGCAAAATATAATGGCTTCATCGTATAACGGCCAGTACACCGGACTGTCTCTCCGGAGGCGCGGGTTCGATTCCCGCTGGAGCAGCTGATGAGAATGTGGTGTAAAGAGAAGCATGCTGCTTTAGGGACGCAGAGGAGCGGTTCAAGTCCCGTCAGTCACCTGAGAATGTGGTGTAAAAGAGTAGCATACTGCGATCGGAACGCAGAGGCGCGGTTC
>JAUNJS010000072.1 GCA_030533125.1 Eubacteriales bacterium
CAGAGACTCCTGCAATTCCGTGGTTCCGGCCTTTTCAGGGAATTCAGGCTTTTCCGGGCTTTCCGAATGTACAGCAGTTTCCGGGGTTTCCGGAATCCCGAACACGCCCTGTCCGAAAGCGGTTTCGTATCCCGCTTCCGCCCAGGGGAGGTCCTTTTTCAGACGCATGGAGACGGTGACCGTGTACTCTGCCGGGACGGCGCGGCCCCGCAGGCGATTGGTCTTTTTGATCTTTTCGATCGCGGTGAGGACGGGCTCCGGCAGGGAACATGTCTGCTCCGAAAGAGGCGGGACGGAGGTCTCCAGGAGAGCTTCGGCAATCTTTTTCCCCTCCAGCGCAAGGGACACGACAAATTCAAACCCGTCGGTTCCCGTAAAGAGGTTGTCATTCATGATGCGCACGGCGTCTTCGCGTACCTCGAAGCGGACGCTCTGATAATTATATTTCACCTCCTGCATCTTGCCGGCATAGGGGCGGCGGGTCCCGTCGACGATGCCGTTTCCGGAAAAATCGTAGTCCGTCGGCCGCTCGCCGAAGTCTCCGCCGTACGCCTGGAAGGTCTCGCCGAAACGGTCCTTTTTCCGGATGGACTGGTCGACAAAGTCCCAGATGAAGCCGCCCTGATAGCGCGGCTCGCGGAGCGCGAGGTCCGTGTACAGGTGCATACCCCCGCAGGAATTCGCCATCGCGTGGGTGTACTCACAGCAGATAAAAGGCTTCTCCGGATGCTCGCGGAGAAAAGCTTCGATCGCGGCCGCGGAAGGGTACATCTGGCTCTCCATGTCACTGGTCTCCGGCCAGGAGCGGTCATGGAAAATACCTTCGTAGTGGACAAGGCGGCTGTCATCCAGCGCGCGGAAACGGGCTGCCATATCGCGGATCACGCTGCCTCCGAAAGACTCGTTGCCCACTGACCAGATCAGAATCGAGGGGTGGTTTTTGTCCCTCTCAAAGCAGGAATCAATCCTGTCCAGAAGCAGATCCCTCCAGCGCGCGTCGTCCCCGGGCACGATCCCGGCCGTGGGCAGGCCGATTTCCGCCGGCGCCCAGCTCCCGTGCGACTCCATATTGTTTTCCGCGATGAGATACAGCCCCAGCTCGTCGCAGTACCGGTAGAGGGCGGACGCGTTGGGATAATGGCAGGTGCGCACGGCGTTGATGTTGTTTTTCTTCATCAGAAGAAGATCACTGCGCGTGATTTCCGCGGGCACTACGCGGCCGCTGTCGCAGGTGAACTCATGCCGGTTCACCCCCCGGAAAACAATCCGCTTCCCGTTGAGACACATCAGCCCGTCCCGCATCTCGAAGCGGCGGAAACCCACACGCTCGCGGACAATCTCAAGGAGGACCTCCGCTTCCTCTTCCTCTTCCGCTCCCGTCCCGGCGGCGGGGGACGGCACTCCGTTTCCTGTTACGTCCGCACCGGCTGCAGGGGACTGTGTTCCGTTTCCTGTCTCTTCCGACCCGGCAGCAGGGGAAGGTGTTTCGTTTTCTATTGCTTCCGTCCCGGCGGCGGGTGTTCTGTCCTCCGTCTCTTCCGTCCCGGCGGCAGGAGACAGAGAACCGTCTTCTGTCTTCTTATTTATAAGCTTTACAAGCCGGAGCGTCAGATCATAGAGCTGCGGGTCCTCCGCGCTCCAGAGGCAGGGCGCGGCGACCTCGCGGCAGAAGCACGCCGCGATCTTTCCGTCCGCGGCCGCACCCGCGGCGGCCTCGCCCGCCAGGATCTGTTCGTCCCCCCGCGTGAGTTCATAACGCAGGCGGAGTCCCTCCGCGGCTTCCGCGCGCAGCCGCGCGGTGACTTCGAGCCTGCCCTCCGTCAGATTCCCGTCGAGCGACGGACGGATGGACAGGTCAAAAATATGCGCTTCAGGAACAGTGTAGAGCCATACGTCGCGGAATATGCCGGAAAACCGGAAAAAGTCCTGGCTCTCAAGCCAGCTTGATGCCGTCCATTTAAAGACGCGGACCGCCAGCTTGTTCTCCCCTTCCCGCACATAGGGGGTCAGGTCAAACTCCGAGGGCGTGAAGCTGTCCTCGCTGTAGCCGACATAATGTCCGTTCAGCCAGAGCGCGAATCCGCTCTCCACTCCCTGGAAGGAGATCAGCAGGGGTTTCCCCCGCATTGATCCGGGCACGCGGAAATACCGGACATACGATGCCGTCGGATTGAATTTCTCCGGAACCTCGCCGGGAACGATGTCCTCCCTGCCGTCCCACGGATACTGGTAATTGATGTAGGCGGGGATATCGTACCCCTCCATCTGAATGTGCGCGGGCACGCGGATGAGCCCCCAGTTCCTGCAGTCGTAATCCGTCCTCTCGAAGCCATGTACGGCATCCTCCGGGCGCTCCGCATAGGAAAAATGCCACAGACCGTTCAGGGAATACCGGAAAACCGACGGCACTGCGGTCCCGGCGGGCTCCCCGGCCCCGTCCTCCAGCTCCTCTTCTGTGGCGAACACAACATGGTCGGAATGCGCGGGCAGGCAGTTCTCCTTGAAAACTGCGGGGTCCGCAATGATCTGCGGGTCAAAAGAACGCGTGCCCGCGGCAGCTTTCGCGAGGGCCGCCGCCAGGGAGGATGCCGCCCCGGAAAACCTCTTCGAATCACTCTCCCCCTCCGCGCCGGAATTTTTTCCCGAAATCCCCGCGGATTTCCCCGTTGCCAGGGCGTACCAGGGCGAGTTTTTTTCAAACCGGAGGATATAGTCCGCGAGCTTTCCACTGATTTTCTCCAGGCATTCCTGCAGCAGGTCCACCCCGGCGGCTTCCCGGTACTTTTTCAGCCGGCCGCGAAACCGGACGATCGTCCGCAGGCTCAGCGGCTGGCCGACCGCGTTGGAAATGTGCAGGGCTGTCCTGAGGCGCAGGTCAAACATCGCCGCCTCGACGAGCTCCGGATCCGGCATCTGCCGGAGCGCCTGCAGAAGCAGAGCTCCGACCAGCACATTCACGGGAACATTCCGTTTGCCCCTGCGCTCGCTGTAAAGCGGTGTGAACATCTGCTCATCAATAAAAGGAAAAACATCCGCGGCGAATGCCGACGCCCATGAGTTTTCCAGCGCGTTTTTTTCCCTGTCTGTCAGCTGCTCCAGTCCGGCACCCAGCCCGAGTTGTTCGTATGTATATGTCGACAATGCCATATCCTCACCCCGCCTTTTTCACAAACCTCTTTGTACACAATTCACCGCCATACCGGGGCTTCCCGGCTGCGCCGGAGAGTAAAAAACACGCAGGATCGCCCCGCGCTTCCGCGCTCCCGGTATCAATACAGGGACGTCACTGTATATTCCTCCTCCAGCGGCGCGATCACTCTCTCCCGCAGCTGTTCGAAGGTCTCGTAGCCCGCGAGGGTCCGCAGGCCCGGCAGCCCCAGAAAGCCCGGCACAGAGACTTCCGCGCCGTCCCCGAACCATTCCCCGAAGAGGAAGGAAGGCTTTTGCGGCGCGTCTGACCGCGCGAAATCAGCGATCACGTCCTCCCGGTCGTTAACCATCAGGTCGTCAAACCGTACGTAGTAGTAATACTCCAATGTATCCCCGGAAGCATTGGCGTAACCGACGCGATATACGGCCAGCGCGCAGTCGGTGTGATCCGCGATCGCGATATACAGACCTTCCTCTTCGATAATCTCAAACGTTTCGTCCTCGCGGTATTCCTCCTCCAGATGGATCCGCGCGGCTTCCCACCCGTTCTCCGATATTTTCCACACCATGCTGTCGGAGAAATCCCCGGCGGAGGAGGGATAGAAATAAAGGCCGGCGGCTGTATACGTATTTTCCATGCGCGTCGGTATCACTTGATATTTCTCCGCAAAGCGGTCCGGCGTCATACCATCCGCGAAAGAGGCTCTGACAAGCACGGTATCCCCGTTTTCCAGCCCCTGCGCCGGCTCCGCGTCAAACGCAAGCGGGTATTCTCCGCTGTACCGCACGGAGACCTCGCCCGCCCCGCTGATTCCGGAAAAATCGACAGACAGGTCTTCAAAAGGATCGTAGGCCGCCGCTTCCGGGAGCCCCTCCGCCGTCCTTGTCAGGGGATCGCATTCGAACACAAAACAGAACCCTCTGTCGCGCAGAAGGGACTGTGTCTCCTCTCCCACAACAGCGCGCAGGGCCACGGAATCCCCGTTAAAGATGCCTGTCCTCCGCAAAGCGGCGCCTCCGGATCCTGTGCCGGACCCCGCATTCTCCGGTGCCTCCGGAGCATCCCCCCGCTGTGTTCCGGCGGGATCCTCTTCCGGGAGGTTCTCCAGGGCATGCGCCCCTCTTTCGACCTCTATGTCAAAACGCACATCCGCCGCTGCCGCTGCCGCAAGTTCCCGGATCTCCGCTTCGGAAAGACCCTCCGCCGACGCGGCCATTTTCTCCTCCAGTTCCTGCTCAAACCCTTCCCGGTCAAAACGCCCGGATGCCTCCGCGAAGCCGTCCGCCCCTTCGATCACCAGATCCAGATAGGGATCCAGCCGGAAAACAACAGGCCGATTCGCGATCGCCATGTACAGAGCAAAACCGAAAACCGTCCCCATGACTGCCAGCAGTACGACAATAAGCACCGCAGTCAGGACGCTTCCGGATCTTTTTTCCGGGCTTCTGTTTTCCTGTCCTGTATTTGACGGATTTGTCTCAGGAAAATCTTGAAAATCCAGGTCTCCCATCTTATTCCTCTCCGGCAGCCGCCCCGGGAAAATACTCCGCCGTCCCCGCGGCGCGCAGGGCTTTCTGTCAATTCCCTCCTGACGGTGCTTCGGAGGAAAGGCTTTCCAGAAATTTGCCCACCATGTCAAATTCGTCCGCGTAGATGCAGTTCGGGAGGGTTCCTGCCAGGATCGCGCGCCGGCATTCCTCGTAATCCATCCAGCGCACGGACTCCACTTCTTCCTCCTGCAGACGCAGCATGGATTCCGAAAACGGACACGTGATGACATAGACGCTGCTCAGCTCGTTGTCGACAAAGGGGTAACCGTGGAAAGCAGCCCGGAAAGATCCGAAATGCTTTCCTACATATTGGAGATCCGCGGGCTGCACCGGGAGCCCCAGTTCTTCCTCCAGCTCCCGCAGCGCGCCCTCCAGCGGCTCATCCCCGACGCAGAGGTGCCCGGCGGAGGAGATGTCATAACATCCCGGGTTGGAGTCTTTCTTCGCGCTCCTCTTCTGCAGAAGAACCTCCCACCGGCCGGTTTCCGGGTCCGGAGCGGGTTTGTCCTGTGCCGCGCGGCGCACGATCCAGGTATGCACGGTTCCGTGCAGGCTTCCGTCCCGGTGCGCGACGCCCCGCTCCTTCACAACCCCTGTTCCGGATCCGTCCGGGTTCAGGATTTCGAACAGTTCCATCGGCTTTCCGTTCAACGCCGCGGATACCAGCCCTCCCTTTCCATTGTATTCCAGCTTCAAGGAGAAAAACGGCACATTTTCGTCGATCAGACGGAAAAAGATTTTGTCCCCCTCCCAGAGATTGAGCTTCCAGACTTCCTCGATATCGACCCACTCCAGCTGCCCCTCGTCGCAGGGGACAGGCGTTCCCTCGAAACCGTCGGCCGTAAACAGATGCATGTATTCCGTGACGCCGTCTCCGGAGACAAACGTCACAATGCCGCGGAAGCGCCAGGAAGTCAGCGTGTATCCGGTCTCCTCCCGCACCTCTCTGAGAAGACACTCCTCCGGGCTCTCATCCGCCTCAAAATGCCCCCCGACGCCGATCCACTTGTCCTTGTTGACGTCATTTTTCTTAACCGTCCGGTGCAGCATCAGGTATTTTCCGTCTTTTTCCAAATAACAGAGCGTACTCAGCGCCACTGGATTTGCCATTTTTCCACCTCAATACAGGGTACATAAGTTACAACATACTGACATTGGTTCAGTCCGCCGCGAAATCCGAGATGTGTTTCTGCGAGATCTTCAACGCAAAACCCGGGTTAACGGCGAAAACCCATCGCGTAAAGCAATAACAAAGCTGCGCTTTGTGGAACGGGATTTTCAAAAATTCCTGACACAATTACTGTCACGCCATCGAAAGGGCGTGAACTGATCTCCTGCGGAAAATCCCGCTTTGAAAGTCCCTTGCTTTTCCCGTTTATGTCGTCTATAGTAACTCATTGAAGTCTTCTTACAGTCTATCCGGTATATCAGTATGTCCCGGTTCAATTCAGTAGTTTTAACAGTCTTTCTCTCACAGGAGCATGGTTTACAAATATGTTAAAAATGCAGACAGACAGTAACAGCAGCGCGGTGATTGACCGGATGTTTACGACCGCAATGGTCGCGTTTATCTTCTCGAATCTCGCGACTGCGATCGGCCCCACAGTGGACGGAATCGTCGTCGGTTCCCATTATTCCGTAGATGAGGTCGCGGCGATCGGGCTGACCGCCTTCATTCTGGTGGGCTATCGGACCATCAGCGCCTCTATCATCACAAGAGGCGCCCACGTGATCTCCTCCCAACGGATCGGAAAAGGGGACAAAGAGGGCGCAAACCGCGTCTTCACACTGTCTGTCATCTTGTCGGTGACCGCAGCCGTTGTTCTTGCGCTGCTCAGCATTGTCTTTTCGAACCAGATCGCCGCGTTTCTGGGCGCGCGCGGAGGCATGTCTTATCTGCTGAAGCCCACCTCCGATTATCTGCGCGGCTATTGTATCGGACTGCCTTTTTTTGCGGCGATGAGCATTCTGACCCCGTTTCTTCAGATGGACGGAGATTACAACCGGGTCACGCTCTCCTCGGTGGTCATGACAATCATAGACATCCTGGCGGATCTTTTTGTCGTGAGGGTCCTGCACGGCGGTCTTTTCCAGATCGGGGTTGCGACCGCCGCAGGCTACATGGCCGCGTTCCTGGTCACAGCAAGCCACTTTGTTTTCAAGAAGTCGATCTTCCGGTTTGTGCCGAAAGAGATTCGTCTGTCAGAATCCCGCGAAATTCTTTTGACCGGTCTGCCCACGGGCGTTGTGAAGCTCAGCAATACGTTCTGCGGTATTCTCATCAACAATATGCTGGCGGCGACCTGCACCGGCGAGATCATCGCCGCTTTGAGCGTCGGCAATCAGCTGTCCAAATTCTGCTTCTCTCTGTGGCTCGGAGCCGCAAGTACGCTCCTGTCCTTCACGAGTATGTTCTTCGGGGAGGAAGACCGGCAGGCTCTCAAGGACGTTCAGAAAATCGCGATCCGAAAAGGGCTCCTGCTGACCTGTTCCGCCGCCGTCGGCATTCTCATCTTCGCCGGACCGCTCGGATACGTTTTCCTCAGGAACACGGATGGCGCTACAAGGAAGCTGGCTGAGGAATCCATACGTTTCTTTGCGCTTTCCATGCCGATGAACGTCTTTATCTACTGCTTCCAGCAATACCTGATCGGGGCGGGCCGCAGGCTGTATGCCAACCTTTACAGTTTCATTCTGGACTTCGCGATTCCGGTTCCGATGACCATGGTATTTCTGGCCGTCCTGGGAGGACGGGGCGCATGGGTCGCAAAACCTTTTATCAATATCGCGGTCGTACTGGCCGCAGTGCTTTATATCATGTGCCAGAGGGGCAGGAGTTTTACGGAAAAAATGCTTTTGCTGCCTGAGAACTTCGGTACGGGTCCCGAGCATGAGTTCTGTATGGAAGGGGATTCCATGTTTGACATCAACGGGGTTTCCCGCATCGCGATCGCTTTCATTCTGGAAAACGGCTTCGGGAAGCATGACGCGGAAATTGTCTCTCTTGCCATCGAGGAGCTTGCCGGCAACATTGTGCAGCACGGATTCACGGACAATAAACCGCACCATGTGGATATCCGCATCCTCGCGAAAGATGATGCATTGATCGTGCGTCTCCGGGACGACTGCCGGCCTTTTGATCCGGTTGATAAGTACCGGAAGGAACTGCAGTATGACACCAATCCCGAAAACGGAATCGCCATCAAGATGATGATGCGCCTGATCCGGGAAATCAAGTATACCGGTCTTTACGGCATGAACAATCTGATTCTCCGCATCTGACCGCGCCGCGCAAGGTGTTTTCCCCCGCGGCCGCCGCGGGCTGCCGGCCCGCAATCACAACGATTGTTCCGCGCGCCGCGCAAGATATTCCGCATAAGCGGTGGGATGCAGCTCCGCGGAAAGTTCCAGGAGCCGGTTTCTGTCGATCCTCCCGCAGTCGAACGCGGCTTCTTCAATGCTGCCCGCGCAGGAAGCGTGACTGTTCTGGAAATCCCGGACAGCGGCCGATGCCTGAAACAGCCGCTCAGGCGTGCCTGTATCGAACCATTGGACACCATCGTCGAGAATCTCGGAATGCAGCCTGCCTTCCCGGAGGTACTGCCGCAGCATTTCCGCGAAATTTACAGAACCGTCTTCGGACGGTTTTGTTCTTTCTATGGTTTCGAACATGGTCTCGTCAAAGAAAAACAGTCCGGTGACCGCGTAATTGCTTCTGGGGTTCCGGGGCTTGCTTTCCAGCGAGAGGATCCTTCCATCGGCATCATACTCCACCACGCCGAATTCGCGGGGATCTTCCACCGCCTTGCAGAAAACGGAAGCTCCCCCGTTTTCATAAAAGCGCTCCACTGCGCCGCGCAATCTCTGCCGAAGGTTTTCCCCGATGAAAACATTGTCCCCGAGCGCGACGGCCGCAGGCTGTGTCCCGATCAGAGCTCTGCATTCCATAAGGGTACCCGGTATGGTCACAGTCTCTGTTTCCTCTTGATACCGGATAGAAACGCCGAAACGGCTTCCATCTCCCAGCAGATCCCGGTATGTCTGTTGATCTCTGAAATTTACTCTGAAAATGATATCCGTGATGCCGGCCTGAATCAGCAGGGAAATCGGATAATAGATCGCAGGCTTGTCATAGACCGGGAAAAAGTGTTTGTTCACGGCCTTTGTGGACGGATAAAGGCGGGTTCCGTTTCCTCCCCCCCGGACGATTCCTATCATCTCTGTGTTTCCTCTCTTTCATACAGCTTTTCTTTTGCCATATACCAGGCAAGAATGTGGATCGGATGCTGGAAATTCCCCTCCCGGACCAGGGCCTCCAGCTCCTCCGGCGTATACGTTTTCGTTTCCAGATATTCGGTATTGTCCAGCTTCTGCTCCGACATTTTAACGCATCCCGCAGCGAGGAAAAGGAAGGCATAATTGTCCGCGAACGTGGAGTTGGCCGGAACGGTGAACAGATGCGTCCAGTTCCCGGAAACATACCCTGTCTCCTCCAGAAGCTCCCTTTTCGCGTTCCGAAGCGCCGTTTCTATGGAAATATTGTCGGAATCGTCTTCGCGAACGTTTTCCCCGCCGGAATCGGGAACGATCCCGCCGGCGGGAAACTCCGTGGTGATCCTCCGGATCCCGTGCCGGAACTGGCGCACGCAGATAAAGCTTCCGCTTTCATCTACAGCGACGACCACGGCGTAGCTGCCCAGCTTCAGGCTGTAATAGGGGCCAAGCTCCCTGTGATCAGGCGCCACGAAAACGGACCGGAAAAGGGAAATTCTCCGGTCGGAGAAAAGGCACTCCGTCGTTTTTTCATCCAGCCACAGCTTCTTGTCAGCAGGATTCATTCGCGCTCCTTTCTTCCGGCAGCTTTAGAAGTTCATTGAGAAGATAAATATCTCCACAGCCCATCGTGAGGACAAGATCGCCCGGCCGGACGCCGTCCCGGATCATCGCGGCAGCATCCGGCATCTCCGGCGTCAGATACGCGCGAATGTTATGTTCGCGCATGCCCTCCACCAGCTTTTCGCTGCTGGTTTTGTCCGCGTCCATCTTTCTTTCTTCATAGATATCGGTGACCAGCGTAAAATCCGCCTCCGCCGTGCAGGTGAGATAATCCTGAAAAAGCGTCTTTACCCGGTCGACGTTCTTGGGCTGCATAACAGCCCAGAGTCTGCCGTTCCGGCAGCGCTTGCGCGCGATGGATACCGCGTTTTTCATCTCCGTGGGATTGTGCCCGTAGTCGTGAAAAACCTCCGCGCCGTTCAATGTACCGGTGAGCTCAAATCTGCGGTGCGCGCCCCTGAAGCGCCCGATGATCTCACAGGCCGCAGACAGATCGATGCCCAGAAGATGCGCCGCGGAAAGGGCGGCCATGGCGTTCACGGCATTGAAACGGCCCGGGATCCCCATGCGCACGTGTCCCTGCTTTTCCGAATCATGGACAAAATCAAACTGATAATAACCGAACGGATCCTCACAGACATTTTCCATCCGGTACTCGCAATTGCCGGACTCTCCAAAGGCCGCCGTATGGCAGTCCAGCGACCGGAGCCGGTTCAGCACTCTGTCATCCTCTCCATAGCCCACGGCCCAGCCGTCCGGCGGCAGATTCTGCAGAAAGGCTCCAAACGCGCCTTCGATCTCGTCGAGATCCCGATAATAGTCAAGATGATCGGCTTCAATATTCATAAGAACGATTCCGGTCGGGCGAAGGCTTAGAAAACTCCTATGGTATTCACAGGCCTCGGTGAGGAAAAGGCCGCTGTTCCCGCTCCTGACGTTTCCCCCCATCATCGGGAAAATGCCGCCGATATGCACTGTCGGATCCCGGCCCGTCTCAATCAGGATCTGCGCGAGCATCGAGGTGACCGTCGTCTTCCCATGCGTGCCGCAGACACAGACCGACCGGTCAAATTCCTCCGACAGCTGCCCCAGCAGCCAGGATCTTGACCGTACGGGGATGCCCCTTTTTTTCGCGGCACAGATCGATGCGTTCTCCATGGATATGGCATGCGAATAGACGAGCAGATCGACTCCCTCGGGCAGCTCATCACAGTTGTTCCCCACGGAAACGCGGATCCCGTGTTCCCGCAGCATCGGAATATATTCCGTATCGATAGAGTTTGTTCCGGACACCTCGAACCCCCGGCTTTTGAGAAGCAGGGCGAGACCGGACATACTGCACCCGCCGATCCCGATCATAAAAACATTTCTAACATTCAGTTCGGCAAGCCTCCCGGATTCTTCTCTCTCTGGCATGATCCCCTCATTTCAACAGTATACCCTGCA
>JAUNJS010000370.1 GCA_030533125.1 Eubacteriales bacterium
TCGAGGCGGTTTCCGAGCCCGATGCGGAGGCGGAGGCTGCTGTCGAGGCGGTTTCCGAGGCCGATGTGGAGGCGGAGACTGATCTGGAAGCGGCGGTTGCGGCAGAAACAGAGACAGAGTCTGAGGCTCTCGTGGAAGCGGAAGCTGCGGCTGAAGCGGAAGCGGCTGAGGAGGCCGGTATGGAGACAGAGACCGGCGAAGAGTCCGAAGCTGAAGCGGACGTGGAAACCGTTGCGAAGAGTCTTGCGGAGGCCGCCGCGGAGGCGGACGCAGGCGGATCCGCGGCGGATTTTTCCGCGGAAGACACCGCGCCTTTCCCTGACGATTCATCTGATTCATCTTTAGAAGATTTCCCTCAGGAAGACGCCGCCTCCGTCACAGATGATCCTCCGGAAAGCACTTCGCAGGAATACACTGCTCCGTTCTCCGGCGGATCAGAGAGTACTTTTACGCAGGAGAGGCCGTCTCCATATGAGGACAGGGCAGAAAAGCCGAAAGGATTCCTGGCCCGGCTTCGTTCCTGGCTCTCCGGAGAACCGTAAGCCGCGGCGGAAGCCCGCGCCAAAACAGACCGCTCCGCGAAGTCCGGCCCAGGCGGAAACAGGCTGTTTCGCGAAGAACGCCCGCGCGAAAGCATGCCGTTTCGTGAAAGCCGGCCCGGGCGGGACCTGAGCATTCCGAGAAGTCCGGCCCATGCGGAAACAGGCTGTTTCGCGAAGAACGACCCATGCGAAACGTTTCGTGAAGGCCGGCCCAGGCGGGACCTGAGCATTCCGCGAAGGACGGCCCGCCCGGAAACAGGCTGTTTCGCGAAGGACAGCCCGTTCGAAAGCAGATCGTTTCGCGCACAAATGCGCGTGAGGAACCACAGATCACAGATTGGCAATTTTTCATATACATGACACCAAAGGAGAATCAACTATGTCAACCAGCAAATGCGTAGGAATCGACCTGGGCACGACCAACAGTGTCATTGCCATGATGGCCGATGACAACAAGACCATCGTCTGCCGCACCGACAAGGCCGGACGCAAGACTTTTCCTTCCGTTATTGTCTATGACCGGAAGACAAAAGGCGTCAAGGCCGGGCAGATCGCGTTTAACCGGCGCGGCACCGTTCCGGAGCCCATCGTCTCGGTCAAGAGCCACATGGGCGACGCCAACTACCGTGTGAGCACGGGGCCCCTGACGCTGTCCCCCATTGAGGTCTCGGCGGAGGTTCTTAAAGAGATGAAAAATCAGATGGAGGACTATCTGCACGGATTCCCCGAATATGCGGACTATGTCGTGGACCGCGCGGTCATCACGATTCCCGCGTACTTTGCGTCCAACGCCCGTGAGAATACGACCAAAGCCGGCGAGCTCGCCGGACTGAAGGTGGAGTTCACCCTCCAGGAGCCCACGGCGGCCGCGCTGTATTACTGCTACAAAAACGAAATCGACAACGGCATCTTCATGGTCTACGACCTGGGCGGCGGCACCTTCGACGTCTCCATCGTCCGTCTGGACGAGGGCGACGCCTTCGTGCTCGGTATCGCCGGCAATAACTACCTCGGCGGCGACAATTTTGACGACGCGCTCGCGCACCACCTGCTCGAGGAGCTCCAGGACTCCGACGAAGGATACGATCTCGAGGATATGGATATCAACCGCGACGACGATGACCGCCGCCGCTTCACGCGCCTGAAACTGAGCGCGGAAATCATCAAGAAGGCGCTCAGCTCCCAGGATGAGTTTTTCGAGTCCACCGACGGTATTTTCGAGGACAAGAGCGGCGCGAAGGTCAACCTGGCCGCCACCGTGAGCCGCGACGAATTCGAGGATCTGATCCGCCCGCTGATCGAGAGCACGCTCGAGGAGTGCCACAAGGCGCTGCGCGAGGCGGAGGACCAACATCACATCACGCTGGACATGATTGACGGGGTTCTCCTCGTCGGAGGCAGCACGCATATCCCGCTTGTCGCGGAGATCATTGAGGAGAACTTCACCTCTCCTTCTCTCCCCGTGCACACCAAGCTGCCGAAGCCCCTGATCGATGAGCCCGACATGGCCGTCGGATACGGTGCCGCGATCGCGGCGGCGTCCATCGGCACCCAGCAGCACCATCAGGTGGAGACCAAAAAGGGAACCAGTATCTCCGTGACGGCCCACTTCGCGCCCGGACTCGGCTACGGCGGCATCAGCACCGTCGAAGGAAGCCTCCAGGCAGAGGGCGGCGACCTGCCCGACGGCATCTACGCGAAGGTCGCCCGCGCGGCCGGCGGCTGCAAAAAAGAATTCATGGTCAATGAAGACGGTACCTTCGCCTTTGAAGACCTTGTGGCGGAGGAAGAGAAGGAGCCCTACAGCTGCACGTTTATCGCGGGCGGCAAGGTCCTCCTCGAGGCGAGCTTCGACGCCGCGCCCGGCACCATTTCGACGCCGCCCGTCGTCCTGTCCAGAGACTACTATATTGAGACCGTCAATGAGTTCACCGGCGCGCTCAAATATGTCAAGCTCATGGCCAAGGGAACCCAGCTTCCCTATTCCCAGGACTATACCTTCACAATCAACGAGGACAACCCCTACGCGGTCCATCTTCGTTTCTTTGAAGAGAAAAAACTGCTCAAGCAGATCCAGATGAATTTCGAGAAACCGCTCCCGCCCGGCACAGAGATCAGGCTCTCCATCGCCTGCGACCGCTCCAGCCGTTTCACGGTCCAGGCCGAAGCGGGGAGCAACAAGCTCTCCCTGGAAATGGAGCCCTCCCCGGCTCCGGAACTTCCCCGTCCGGATGAGGTCGATGAGGCGGTCGCGACGGCGCGTTCCCGCATCGCCCTGATTCCCGAGGCCGGCAAGCGCGTTGTGGCAGAGAAAATGCTCAACCGCCTGGTCGCGACGCTCCAGGAGGCGATCGAAGCAGAAGACGCTGTCCGGGCAGACGAAACGCTTGAGAAAATCAAACGCATCGAACCGCCCCAGTCCAACGCGCTGCAGCCGCCGAAGGACACCTTTGAGCAGAAGGTCCGCGAACTGGAAAAGATGAACGCCGATTCCGAAAAAGGCAGCAAGGAGATCGCCAAGGAGATCCGCGCCGCCGCGAGCGCCGGTCAGCGCGCTTACGACAACGAAGACCAGGCCGCCCTTTCCAATGCCTGGCAGGGGCTTCAGGAAATCGAGGAAATCCTCAAAGACAAAGGCGGAAACGGCGGAGGCGGCGGCAAAGACCAGCGTCCTCCGATGTGGCTCGCCTGCACCTTCTTCGCCCAGCAGGTCGTGGAACTCATCGGCAAATACCAGCAGAGCAGCGACATCCCGCCGGCGGCGCGCCGCGATTTCGACAAGTTTGTCCAGGGCGATCTCCGGACCTGCCGCGAGATCCAGAGCGCATGCCGCTTCATGCCTTCGGACGAGGAGTGCATGCCGCACCTGCAGTCCATCCGGGAGATGTACCCCCGCTGGGAGAAGGCCGCGAAGCTGATGAACGTCACGCCGCCCAAGGCCCCGTAAGACACACCGCGCGCCGCCGCGCCTGATTCTCTTCGCGGATTTTCTCGAATCTCTGCGAACGGGCGCGGCCGCGCTTCCGAAATGACTTCT
>JAUNJS010000371.1 GCA_030533125.1 Eubacteriales bacterium
TGCCGCTTTTTAATCTCTGCCGCCGAAAGTCCATGTGATGCCGGGACCATTCTATGGCGTGTGTTCGCTGCAGCAGTAATCTCTGATATGCCGCCTGACTGCATTGCTTCATTCTTCGAGAACCGGCCGGCACAAAGATAACGACATAATAAAGCTCATTTTGTCGTTTATTTTAGATGTATAATAAACCAAAGAGCCTTCTTGTACAAAAAGAATTTTTACCCGATGTCGCTTCCCGGGCGACCATCCGGGCGGCCGGATCTGTTACCCTGTAATTGTCAACTTGAAAGAAGTGCAGAAAGGTCATACGGAGATCATGAAGCGGGACTGAATCGAGGAAATGTGCCCGCGATTTAAGAAAGGAACAGGTGAAAAGTGATGACAAGCAGAACAGGACTCATTGAGTCATTCAAAGATACACAGCGGATGATCCGCAGGGACGAGACTCTGCGGAGCCTGACCGTGAAAGCGCAGGCGGGGACGATTCTGTACCTTGGCGGATATGAAGCGATGGATCCCGCCGTGAAAACAGAAAGCCCGGTGTTCGAAGTTACCGGGGATACTACATTTCACTGCGCGCAGTCTTACGCGGGCGGTTCCGATAAAGTCGCCGTCCTGAACTTCGCGAATGCCTATTCCCCGGGAGGCGGAGTGGTAAACGGCGCGATGGCGCAGGAGGAATGCCTGTGCCGGAGCAGCAACCTGTATGCGGCCCTGACCATTCCTTATCTCCTCAAAAACTATTACAAATGGAATTCAAAACACACAGGCGACATGGGCTCTGATTCCGTGATCTATTCCCCCGGAGTCACTGTGTTTAAGACAGACGATCCGATCCCTGCGGAAATGAGCCGGTGGTTCAGCGTGGACGTGCTGACGTGCGCCGCCCCCTATTATGATCTGAATAAAAAGAGACCCGTTTCTTTGGAAAAGCTGGAAGAAGTATTCTTTGCCAGGATCCGGAATATTCTTGAGGTGGCTGCCGCAAATGATGTGGACATACTGATCCTTGGCGCCTTTGGCTGCGGAGCCTTCAATAATCCTCCGGAACTGGTCGCCGGGGTATTCCGGCGCCTTCTTGTGGAGAAAAGGTATGGCAGATTTTTCAAAAAGACTGTTTTTGCGATCAAAAGGAATAATGCGCAGAATACGAACCTTCTTGCATTCCAGGATGCCTTTCGTGATTGAAGAACCAGCCTATAAGATCTGACGTCCGGCAACTGACAGTACAGAACAGTGCATGACAGCTGCCGGACGCTTTTTTCAGTCTTCCCCTATCAAATGCACGGTTACATAGCTGTGTCCCGTGGCCGGAAGGAACTTCTCCATTACGTCGGCGGTCCGGATCTTCAGGCTGCTTGTGCATACGCAAGGGTGGCATCCGATAAATTCATCCTTCAGGACGTCTTCATCGATCAACAGCTGAACGTCCTTGTCGTGGTCATTCATCAGCCCCATGATGCTGACGGCCCCGGGCTCAATGTCCAGATATTTCAACATCGCGTCCTCGCCTGCGAAGGACAGACGGGCGGAGCCGATCTGGGAAGACAGCTCCTTTGTCTTGAACTTCTTGTCCCCCGGCATCATGAGGAGATAAAACTTCGTTTTCTGACGATTGCAGAGGAACAGGTTCTTGCAGATCAGGACACCGAGTACAGCGTCAATTTCATTGCAGGCCTCCATGTTGTCCGCGCGCCCGTGATCGGTCCGCAGATACGGGATAGCGAGGGAATCGAGAAAATCATATGTGCGCACTTCCCGCGGCAGACGGCCCTCTGTGTCCTCAGGTCTTCCTTGATGCAGAATCATGATGTCCTGTCCTTTCTGTTTTTTTAAAATTCCAATGGTTCGTTCCTTGTGCCCCGGATTCCTGTAGAGGCAATCTGGTTTACTGAGACTTTTTAACCAGATATTCAAAAAAAGATCTTCAAAAAACCGAAAGTCTCCGATAAGAATGTATAAACCGGATATAATTTTTTCTCTTATCTGCTTATTATCCGGATGATCTTATCCACTGCCGGTCTTGCCTCCGGGATCGGAAACAGCGGATAAACATGATTCATCTCTTCCCCGACGATCAGCTCGTTCGACGGATCGTCATCGAGCATCCCGAAGCATTTCGTTATATCGGGGTAGAAGATCCCGTCAGTTCCCACGAATACAGTGACATTGCGGATGCCTTTCAGGTCGCCGTAAATCGGACTGACATGCCAGTCATGCGCGTCGAGGGCACCTTTCCACTGCTCTCCGCAGAGTACGAGCGGTGCAACCTTCAGGAACGGATCCACTTCCTCGTACTCTTTAATCTGTTCATTCTCCATTGAAACATCGACCCACGGAGACAGCAGGACCAGTTCGTCGGGCAGACGGATCCCCTCCGCTTTAAAATGCTCCGCCAGGGCAAGTGAAAGACCGCCTCCCGCGGAATCCCCCATCAGTATGATCTTGTGATCGGGATGACTCCCGCAGTATTCCCTGTACAGCGGAACAATAAGATCAAAGGCTTCCCGGTAAGTCGCAAACGGGACAAGCCGGTATGCCGGCGCGATCACCTGTGCATCCGCTTCTTTGACGAGTGTTGCCAGAAATTTCCAGTGAGGCCTGGTAAAGTCCATGAAATAAGCACCGCCGTGGATATAAAACACCGCGATTCGGGAACCGCTCTCCTCATTCGCGTAAAACACACGGCCATTTTGATTGTCCTCATATCTGGTCTTCAGGTTTTTGGGCGGAGCAGATGGCTTTTCTCCCCTGCTGACAGCTCCCGCAAGCATCTGTTCGCAGTGCCTCTCCGTATACATGCCAAACAGCTCAAGCAGATCTGACATCACTTTTGCGCTGAAACTTTTACTCATTTCGGATCCTCCATAATTTCATCTTGATCAGTTAAAACAGCCTTCTTTTCAAGAAAAATAATCGGGTCTTGTGTTTGATTGACAATCGAGCAGAATCAGCCATACAATTCCAGTGTTGTTACAAATATAACAGCACATCCGGAACGTGTAAACGGCTGAGCTGCCGGTTGCTGCAAATCATCGCCGAAAGTGAAGGATACCCCGCACAGCGTTTATTCGATCGTCATTTTGAAGCCGGCTTTATTCTTTGGGATGCGCGTTCAGCAGCTCCGTTATTGCCGGGACCAGCACCTGCTTTCTCGAAATACCGGGATTCAGTATATAGGCTATTCCATCAAATTCAGCCGTGTCTCCAAAACAGCTTTCTATAATCTCCGCAGCTGCCTCGTCGGAAGGAACAAGAAATGTCATCGATATATCGTCATGGTATATATTGATTTGGGCGAAAGCCATATCCATGCCGGTAGAGGCTATTGCAGACTGGATAATCTTTTCCATACGTTCAGACATTGTACCGGCGCCTTCATGGTCATATGCTTCGACACAGGCAACGGCATATTTTGTTCCGCCGGTTTCGTATTCTTTGTAATCGCTGAAAAAGATTTCTTCATCTGTCATGCCTTCGTAGGAAATGGATGACTTGAACATTTCCTGGTACATCGCATCCGTATTTGATACACCTGCCTTCGCGCTGAGATCCTCCAGTGCTT